>JAJRDC010000222.1 GCA_028678635.1 Methanomicrobiales archaeon | reverse complement strand
CCGAGAAGGCGCCCGTGCCCCGCGCCTCCTCCGAGGTCCAGGCCAGGCAGAGCATGACGCAGGTGGCTGAGACGGCGACCACGACCCATGCGAGGAGCGAGAGGGAGCCAAGCAGGCCGGCAGCAATCGCCGGAACCACGAAGATACCGGATCCGATGGTCCCGCCCACGCCCAGCGAGACCAGCTCGACAAGGCCGAGGGACTTCCGGTAGCCCCCGGCGCCATCCCCCTTCTCTCCAGGTACAGCCTTACCCATGCTCACTGGAATATCCACCATGCCGGGATATGAAGGCGGCCGATCCACGGTGTCGGACCCGAAGATGGTCATGATTGATCTGCAACGTCTGAACTGGCCACCCTCCTAGGGTGTTTCTTCGAATATGCAGATGTTCAGTGAGACGCTCCAGGGGGGCTCCGCTGATGCTCCGCCCCCCCGCCGCGTGGGCGTCCCCCCGTTTCGGCGTATTGGGAAACCGTGATCCCACAGGTCTCACGAACCGACCTGGCGGTCTATCCTCATGCGGGAGGGTCCGGGAGGGGGCGTGCCCCCTCCCGATGAGGATTGAGGAAACCGGCGTTTCTGTCTCCGATGCATACCGGTGGGACACCCGTCTGGTTGAACCTGGCTTTCCTCATCCCACAGTGCTTCGCCCTCCCGGTTTCACCCGGCTTTTCTGGAACCTCCACTTTCACATCCCCCACACGGCCCGGCTTTTTAGGGAAGGAGGGAAGAGGAGCCGCCTTGCATGAACACAGGGGACGATCTGAAACGGTTCCTGGATGGGGGAACCGGATGGGAACGGATGCAGACCACGGTGGCAGGGATCGGGATCCTCCGGATGCCTGCCTCGGGAGCCCGCCTGCAGAGACTGGCAGTGGAGGTGAACCCGGTCACACCGCGGGGAACCCGCATGAAACGCCGGGGGCTGATCATCAGGACGGTCGAGGAGCTGGAGGCATTCCGGAGCCTTCTCTCCAGCCCCCGGCTGGAGCACCTGATGGACGGCCTGGCAGACGTGAACCCGGTCCCGCCCCCCGCCCTGACAGATCCGGGAAAGGAAGGAGGATCGGTCCTGGAGATCTGAGAACAGGGCTGATGAGGCAGGATTCAGGGAAAGGAGAAGGAACCGTACCTGCCCCCGCCGCCTGGGTGGAGCACCAGGCGCCCGGACCGGAGGGCATCCACCGCGTCGGCAATGGCCGGGTGGACCTTTCGGATCTCCTCCACCGGCACATCGACGAGGACTGCAATCTCGGTGCCGAAGGCCCCGATGAGCCGATCGTAGAGACTGCGGCACTTCTTGGTATGGGGGGATGAGGTCCCCTGCACCCGCTGGATGATCTCCCCAAGGGGGATCAGGTGCAGGTAGGGTGGACGGGCAGAGGGGGGGCCGTCCGAGAGCTCCCGGGCCCGGTCCCGGACCCCCTTCTTGATCCGGCCCCGGTCGTCGGCGCAGCGCCAGCTCAGGGCCACGGCCTCCTCAAGGGAATACTCGCGGAAGCACCGGGTGCAGGCTGTCCGGTTGTATTTCCCCTCTTCCGGGAAGAAGCCGGCGTTCATGACGACAGCCCCCTTCCCCACCGCATCGAGCACACCCCGGCTGGTGAGCTTCCCCACTGAAAGGCGGGTGAACTCCCGGCCCAGGCGGACCGGCGAAGGGCTGTGGGCATCCGAGTTGGTGAGGAACGGGATGGACCGGAGTTCGCTGATCCCCGCGCCATAGGATGAGTCGGCGGAGAGGCCCAGCTCCAGGAAATCGACCGGCTCGGCGCCATAGCAGTCTCCCAGGCGGTTAAAGGAGGCATAGAGGGAGGTCCAGGGGGTGAAGGCATGGGCAGGGCCAATGAGGCCCCCCAGGGCATGGACCTTTGCCGCGATGGCCTCGCCGCCCAGGTTCACCCGGGGCCGGCCGTTGGTGGAAAGCCTCCTGGGATCGGTTTCCAGGCGCATCCCCAGCTCTTCGAAGTCCCCCCAGGACTCCATGAGGATCAGGTGGTGGACCCGGTCCCGGTCCTCCACCTCACCGGTGGGGACCACCAGGATCCCGGATCCATTGTCAGGGGACTCCCGCCACATCCGCCTCCAGCCGGGATGCAGCCCGTCGCCGCTGCCCAGCACCCGGAGACCCTTCAGCCGGCACCCTTCCCGGAGCCGATCCGGCACCATGTCGCGGGAAGAAGCGATGGAAAAGGGGGAGTGGATGTGGAGGTCGGCGTTGACCTGCATGTTACCCGATGTAGGAGAGCTCGTCGTCCTGGCGGGCCCGGTGGATCTCGGCCAGCCGCTCGATGACCTGCTCCATCTCCGAGGCCCGGTCCTGCAGCTGCGTGCTGTCCACGTCAATCCCCAGGAGGGTGGAAAGGACCTGCAGCAGGCTCGTTGCTGACTTGGGATCAACGAGGTAACCCGAGGTCTCTCCCATCAGGCAGACGGCGTCCAGCGACCGGCGGGTGGCGAGCCCCAGGAGGAGCCCGGAGGCCCCAATGATCCCCCCTGCCGGCTCGTCCTCGTTGAACTCCCCCCCGGCCGCCTCCACCTCGGCCCGGAGTTCGGCCCGGTTCACGGCGCAGAGGACCCGGGGGACCTCCACCAGGTGGCCGACCCCGTATCCCCCTAGGGTGTAGATCCTCCGGACCTCCATCTGCTGGGCCACATCCAGGTAGGCCTCGGCAAGGACATAGTGGCCCTCGCCGGAGGTGCTCTGGTAGTCCCCCACCAGGAACGCGAGGGGGTGATCCCCCTCTGCCAGGTACACCTCGTTCCGCGCCAGGCGTGCCACCCCGTCGCCCTCGATGATCACCTGCGGGGGAAAGTAGCAGGAGGTGATCTCCGCCACCTTGCGGGCACCCAGCTCATGGATCAGGTGTTCGGCCACCAGTTTACCGACGTGGCCGATGCCCGGGAGACCCTCAATGAGCACCTCGGCCCTAGACGTCCGGCCCTCGAAGAAATCGATGGTTACCGCGTCCATCTCCTCACCCTCCTGCGGTATGCGGCGAGGTGGTCATAGGGGGAGTAGCGGGCCGGGTGCGGGGATGCGGTGGGTGCTCCGCAGACCGGGCAGGAGGGGGCGAGGGTGTATGTCAGGTCGCGGGGGCACCGCCGGATGCGGCCGGCCATCGTTTCAGCCGGCCTTCTGCTTCCGGACGAACCGGCCCTGGTCGCCCGTCTTCTCCATGCTCTTTATCGCAGAGTCGGCGGCCTTCTCGATGGCTTTCTCCGCGGTCTTGTAATCCGGGGCCGTGACCTTGATCCGGTACACCGGGGCCCCCACGTACAGGACCTCGATATCCACGTCCGGGATCTTGGATTGCGCGCCTTTGAGCGCCTTCTTGATAATATTCACGCCGTCAGGTTTCTGGGAGGTCAGGTGGAGGAGGCCCGTGATGGTGACACGGGGCTTGCGGATGTTCTCCTGCGCCACCTTCAGGATGGCATCCTTCACCGCGCCTTCAAGGCTCACTTTCCCCAGGCCCTCGATCCCTTCGATGGCCGCGTCCTCGAAGGCCCGGTACAGGAGTCCGTATTCCTTCCAGAGCGCCTCCTCGATCAGCCTCCGGTCCGTGGCCGTGGCCTCGGCCACAAAGCCGATCCACTTGTGGGCCTTCTGCTCGTTCTTCCACTCCTGGATCTTCTCGCGGCGCTGGTGCTCATTCACGTCCCGCAGGGAGAGGTCGATGTGGCCCCGCTCCCGGTCCACGTGAAGGACCTTGCAGACCACCTTCTGCCCCTCCCGGACAAAGTCCCGGATGTACTTGACCCAGCCCTTGGCAACCTCGGAGATGGGGATCAGGCCCTGCCGGCCGCCGTACTCGTCCAGGTGCACGAATGCCACGAAGTCCTTGACCGTGTCGACACTGCAGATGACCAGTTCGCCTTCCTCGGGCCAGGAACCTTCGGGCATCTCTTTCCCCTCACTCCACTTCGGAAAGGATCTCGGCCTTCACCTGGACTCTGCCGCCCGAGGGCTCGGCCAGGATGTGGCCGCAGACAATGCAGTCCACGACGGTGGACGCCTTGGAGAAGATCAGCTGCTCGTTCTCGCAGTCAGGACACTTCACCCGGAGGAACTTGCTCCGGTTCTCGCGGTTCAGGCGTACCATTCCCCTCACTCCGTCAGCTCGAACTTCCCGGCCCGGAATCCGCTCCGGAGGTGCGCCTTCGTGCAGGTCTTGCACCGGTACCGGAGATTCACCTTCTTTGTGGGCTTGTCCCCTCCGGGCACCTTGGAGAACTTGCCACGGTTACCCACCCAGCCGCGCCGTGCCTTCTGGCGGTCGATCCAGTGCAGGCCGTATTCCTTCCCCTTCTTCACCTTCTCCACCTCGTGCTCCGTGTGCTTCCGGCAGAACGGGCAGTAGGTCCTGAACTTGGTTGGCATCTTCATTGGATTGATCCCTCCGAGGATATAGTCGAGTATCACTATAATGTACCGGGGGTGATATTTAAGGCTATGTTGCGTTCCACCAGGACGTCGGCGTTCCGGGCCGGGAGCGTCACCACGTCCTCCTTCCGGAGGGCATAGATCCTGCCGTCGATACCAACGAAGGGATCGATCTCCTGGAGGATCCGCACTAGACGAACCGGGAGCGGCTCCACCGGACCGCACCCGGTATCGGCCGCTGCAGGGATCTCGGTTCCCGCAGCAGTGCCCGCAGGCACCGCAGCGGTATCGCCCTCAATGCGGGGAGCCACCCCGGCCACCATCCCCTGACGGGCAGCTTCGATGACCCGGGCGATCCCGTCGTACATCTCCCGCTCGGCGGGGAGCATCTTCCGGATCTCGTCCCGGTCGGCGATGTGGCTCTCCGTCTGGAGGGCTGCGAGGGAGAGGACCTTCCGGGACCGAATCCGGAAGATGTCCCGGATCGTCTCCCGCATGGCCGCCACCTCCTCCATCAGGGTCTGGGCCTGGTCTGAAAGGGGATCCCGGCAGGCATACACCTGCTCCTGGAGCCCCTGGAGGTGTCCCCTGACCTTCTCGTACAGGTCCGGGGGCATTTCCGAGAGACGGCCGGTCTCCCGCTCGTTCAGGACGATGATGCGGAGCTCGTCCAGCTTCATCCCCGGCCCTCCTCCGCGATCTCTGCGATGCCCCGGCAGCAGAGGAAGACGGCGAGAGCTTCCGGCACCGCGGCAGGCCCCTTCTCCAGCGCATAGGAGGATCCGAGGAGCGGCATCGTCACCTTCATGGCGAGGTCCACCGTAACCTTCCGGTCGCCGAAAACCACGGCATCCACCAGGGGATCAAAGTCGGGAAGTTCCGAGGGTTCCAGCGGGGTGACCCGGAAACCGCTCCCCCCGTGGAGCGAGGTGGGGAGCCGGATCAGCCGTTTCGTGTCGGTGGTGACCGGCTCATCGGCCAGGGCCGCCTGTTCCTTCACGAGATTGCCCAGCTTCCCCGTGCCAGCGGCGGCGATGGTCCGGAACGCACGGTGCTGCAGGAGCGGGCCGGGATCCCCGGCATCCAGCGAGGCCATCACCCGGTCCAGGTCCTCCATGAGGCGGGCGGCGCCCTCCTTCCCCACCCCCTCGAATGATGTCAGGTGCGCCATCGCCTCCTCCCTGCCCGGGCCCCCCAGCCACATCAGGTACTCGCGGACGGCTCTCATATACCTGCCCTTCCAGCCCCCCGCAGCGGGTGTTCGCTGCAGGAGCACCGCCCGGGGATCCAGGCCTGTGCCGCAGACGTAGTCAACGAGTTCCCGCCGCTCCTGGCTCCCCCATCCCCGGACGGAAAGGTCCCTGATGTGTACGTGGTAGCCCCGCCCCCCGGAGAAGACCAGGTGGAGGTCCTTCCGGTGGAACCCCAGCTCGCCGGTGAGCATGGCCAGGAGCTTTTCCGTCTCCTCCTTCACCCGGGAGAGCATCCGGTCGTAGGGCCCCCGCATCAGGTGGTCCGCGTCCAGGTCAAAGATCAGGTCAGCTCCCGTCCAGCCCTTCTCCCCCATGGTGGATGCGGCAGGGGCCGTGTAGTAGGCGGCAGAGTGGAAGGAATGGGCGGGGACCAGTGTGCGGAGGTATTCGGTCACCTCTCCCCGTGTCCCGAAGGCCATGTGCCGCCGCATGGTGATCTTCTGGGGGTCCGGGTCAAAGAAGATGAATCCCCACTCCCGCTGCTCCAGGCCCGGCGGCACCGAGGTGCGGCTGCGCCGGTAATAGTCGGCAAACTGCTGCTTCACGAACTCCAGGGTGGCGGGTTTCATGGGAGGGCCTTCTCCATGTACGGATGCCGCAGGGAATACCCGAGCCGGCGGTAGTAGGGCCGTACACCGATCCCGGCCAGGATGGCCAGGCGGCGGTACCCTGCATTGGCCGCCATCCGCTCGGCCTCGGCAAGGAGCCTCCGGCCGTACTCGCGGTGCTGCCACTCCCCACCCGCAGGGGACACTCCCAGCGGCACCAGGTTCCCGTACACGTGCAGCTCCCGGATCAGCGCCGTTCCCTCTTCAATCCTGCCCATGCACCGCGAAGGAAACCGCAGCCGGGCAAACCCGATGAGGGCATCGCCGGAGACCATGGAGAGGAAGTGCTCCTCGCCGTTACAGCACCGGTAGGTGTCCAGGGACAGGGCGGGCTCGTCCCGGGTCTCCACCCGCCCCGCCTCACGGCAACGGATGCACCGGCAGGAGAGGCCGCCCTCCTCCAGCCGCTCCCGGGCCAGCTGCCGGAAGTTACTGTGCCGGGAACCCGCCGTGATGAGCCAGGCAGGGATATCCCTCTGGACGCGCTGGAGCCGCACCCAGGGCGGGAGGAGCGACTTGGCATAGGCCACCAGGTCCACCAGGTCTTCCTCGGGGTACGGCCGGTACTCACCCTGCTGCCAGAGGCCCTCGATCTCGGATCCCGGCGTCACCAGCGTGGGGTAGATCTTCAGGAAGTCGGGCTGGAACCGCTCGTCAGAGAAGAGGTGCCGGAACATGGCCCGGTCATCCTCCAGGGTCGCGCCCGGCATGTTGGGCATCACGTGGAACCCGACCTTGAATCCCTGGTCCCGGAGCAGCAGGTTCGCGGTGACCGTGTCCTCCACGGTGCATCCCCGGCGGTTCAGGGCCAGGATCCGGTTGTCCAGCTGCTGGACCCCCAGTTCCACCTTGGTGACCCCCAGGTCCCGCATGAGGTCGATGTGCTGCTGGCGGCACCAGTCAGGGCGGGTCTCGAAGGTCATGGCCACGCACCGGACCTGTGCCTTCTCCTGCTCCTCCTCGATCTCGGAGAAAGGCCTGTCCGGGTCGGGGAGGTACCGGCTGTTCCGGTA
>JAJRDC010000107.1 GCA_028678635.1 Methanomicrobiales archaeon | reverse complement strand
AACCGGAGGTCCGGGGGATCCGGGACCGGTACCTGGCCGGCCTCGCCGCGGCGGACCCGGCGGGTCTCGCGATCCGGCGCCGGGTCAGCCGGCTCCGGTACGCCCACCGGTGCCTGGAGGCAGCGGCGGTGGAGGCGTACCTGCGGCAGGGGATTGCCATCGCCCCGGGGATGGAGATCGGGTACGTGGTTCGGGACGCCCGGCACTGGGCGGTGGACGTGGCGGGGGGGGCGTCGACGGTGGACCTCGCCTTCTACCGGCTCCTGCTGGAGAAGGCCTGGGAGGAGGTGGCGTTCGCCCTCCGGGGGGCGGGGCCGGCGGACCCCGGACCGGTGCAGGTTCCTCTTCCGAGATCGGGGAAGGAACCTGTCCGGTGCCCGGGCTGTGGAGTGACCGCGCCCGATGCCGGGTGAAGATAATGACGGAGAAGACGGGGGTGGCCCATCCTCCCGTCGCGGGGGAGGGACCGGGGGGGGAGGCTTTGCCCCCTCCCGTCTTCCTCTTCTCCCGAGGTGTCCCCGCATCAGCCGGGTTCTGGCCAAGCTATAACAGCTCCGAAGGGCACTCTGGATTGAGAGGTGCCCGGAATGGCGGATACCCTGATCGTGGAGGCAACCGATGCGACGTTCGAGCAGCAGGTGGAAAAGGCGAAGCTTCCCGTGGCCGTCATGTTCTACAGCCCCACCTGCAGCTTCTGCCGGATGATGGAACCCTCCTTTGCCCAGTATGCCGCCGAATACCGGGAGAAGGTGGCCTTTGTCCGGGTGAACGTGATGGCCAACCTCTTCACGGGCGAACGCTTCGGCGTCCTCTCCACCCCCACCTTCACCTTCTTCTGCGGGGGGAAGCCCGTCGATTCAATGGTGGGTGCGGTCTATCCCACGCTCCTGAAAAAAAGGATCGACGAGGTGCTCATCCACGGAAAGGAGTGTGCGCTGAGCTCCACGGCCATCGATTACGAGATCACCGGGTACGGGTGAACAGGGAAGTCTCCGGTATCCTCACGAGGGAAGGGCGTGCCATCACGATCCTCCCCGTTTGAATGACAAAAAAGGGGAATTATTTCTTGGCCACTTTCTCTTCCTTCAGCACCCACTTGGCGATCAGGAAGACGACCAGGGCGATGATGATGAAGTTGATCACATCCGCCAGGAACTGCCCGTACGTGAATGTGAAGGGGCCCAGCGTCACCGTTGCCGTCTTCCAGTTCACTTGCCCCATCAGAGGTGCGATCAGCGGCATAATGATGTTGTTGGCAAAGGACTGGACCATCGTTGTGGCAGCCGCCCCGATGATGAAGGCGATGGCAAGGGCAATCACCTTGTATTCCTTCAGGAAATCCATGAATTCTTGAATCATTCCCATAAGGTTCACCTCATCCCGGAATGAGAGAACACTTCTATATATTTCCTGCGATTCGGTTTCTGCCAAGAGCCGGGCCACGCCCCTGAATGGCCTGTGCGGGGGGGACATCGGACGGATCAAAGGAGGGTCTCATCAAGCTTGCGGGAAAGGCGTATGGGATCCGGCAACCGACCTCACCTGCGTGAAAACCGGCTGGCTCCTCGGGATCCTCCTCGTTATCTCGCTCGTCGCCAATGCGTACCTGCTGTCGGTGGTGGCCCCCCTGCCGGGGGGTGTCCTTACACCGGCACAGAGAATCGTGGACCTGGAACGGGAGAATGCAGCGCTCCGTCAGGACCTGGCCGATGCCCGGAAAACCACCGCGGATCTGCAGGCGCAGGTGGAGGAGGTCCGCGGGGAGCTGGCGGTGCTCCGAGGGAGTTCGTTCGCCCCCGCACCCACCGGCAGTGCCACGCTCCAGGCTCCGGCCGTGGCCCAGCGGATCGAGGTGGTGGGCGAATATCCGTTCCAGTACCGGAGGATGGTGGAGGAGGGATCCATGATGAACATCACCGCCGAGGTGGTGCCAGGCCGGGGAAGGATACTCGTCCGGACGGAGCCGCTGATGGGGATCGTCTTCCAGGACGCGGCCAACACCGCCGTGGACGTGGCCCGGCAGCGGACCGGTGCCAACCTCTCGGCCAGCGACTTCATCTTCTCCATCGAGGCGCCGGGGGAGGTCCCCGCCGTGGACGGGCCGTCGGCCGGGGCCCTGATGACCCTCCTCGCCATCGCGGACCTCCGGGGGCTCACCCTTGACCCCGGTGTCACCCTGACGGGCACGATTGAACCGGACGGGAGTGTCGGGGCCATTGGCGGTGTGCTGGAGAAGGCCCAGGCGTCGAAGGCTGCGGGAAAACACCTGCTCCTCCTCCCTGACGATAATCAGGTGCTGGTGCGGTACGTGAACCGGGAGCGCCAGGTGGGATCGTTCACCTTCGTCGAGCAGGTCCCGGAGCGGATCGATGCCGCCACCTACCTGCAGGCGGAAGTAGGGATCCCGGTTCAGTACGTGGCCACCATCGACGACGTGGTGCGGCTCGCCACCGCAGGGTGAACTCTCGGTGATTCACCCTCCAGCCCGCCCTCCCTCCCCTCTTTTCCGGGGTGTGACCGATCACCTCCGGCAGTTTCACGAGACCCTGTCAGGTCCCGCCTGACACTCCCTTCACCAGCCGGTGGACCATTCCCAAGAAGTTGGCCAGGAACCGTTTCTTGAGCTCCATTCCCCGCAGAAAGACGGCCTCTTCGGAGAGGAAGAGCTCCTTCAGGTGTGCGATATCC
>JAJRDC010000027.1 GCA_028678635.1 Methanomicrobiales archaeon | reverse complement strand
AATGCCCAAAAACCACCATCAACGTACTTTAATATACAACGAGAGCGATCTAACTGGTATGTGGTCCGAGATCCTGGAGGAGTTTGCCGACTCCCCGTCCCAGGCGAAGGTGGCCCGGTTCCTGCTGGAGAACGGTTTCGGGGTGAACGACGACGGGAAGGTGGTGGCGAACGGCGTCGAGATCCCGGCGACCCACATCGCCCATACCATCGGGTCGGACCGCCGGGTGGTGGACGCCACGGCACGAAGGGTCCTGTCCAACCCGGCGCTGGCCGCCGTCTTCCGGAACCTGCGGTCCACGCCGGACCTCTCCCGGGTGGGGCGATCCCTGGGCCTGTCGGTGATCACCGTTATCCCCAGGAACGCCCAGGAGAAGGGGATCGTGGGGGCGGTGGTCCGGGCCATCGTGGACCATGACCTGGGGATCCGGCAGATCTTTGTGAACGACCCCTACTTCTCTGAGGAGCCCCGGCTCGTTATTATCGTGGACGGAACACCCCCCGCGGTGCTCTACGAGGAACTCCGTTCCCTGCCCATGGTCCAGCAGCTGATCATCTGAAGGCCTCCATCCGGATCCAGAGCCGGTACTGCCGGTACCGGAGCCGTCTCTTCAGGTGGTACCCTTCCTGCAACAGCCGGACCACGGAGGTCTCCCGCTGACCCTGGACCAGGTTGTCGGCGTTGGCCACGATCTGTTCCTCAAGAGTACGGGGGAGAGAATCCCGGGGGAGGAGCCCGAGAAGGGAGCATTCGTCGGCGGTGAGACCGGCGCCGATGTGCCTCTCGGCTATCCGGGCGACCTCTTCGCGGACGCCCATCTCCCGGAGGATTGCCGCCCCCTCCTGTGCATGGGCAATGGAATGGGTGCGGGAGCGGCCGATATCGTGGAGCATCGCCCCTTCCCGGACCAGATTCCGGTCAACGACCGGGGACCGCGTAAAGGAGAGGGCGACGGTGCAGACAGCCCTGCAGTGGGCGATGATGCCTTCGCTGCACCCGGCCTTCCGAAGGAGATCTTCCTCGGGATCACTCATGGCCGAGGCAGGCCTGGACGTCGGCGATCCGCCGCTTCAGGGCCTGGAGCAGGACCTCGTTGTCAAAGTGCTCCACCGGCTGGCTGCAGCTGGGGCAGACGAAGTCGATGTCCACCACTTCGTTGAAGGTGAAGATGCCACAGTTCTTGCACCGGTAGAAGTCGTTCTCCTCCTCGTACCGCTCCCGGGACTCCAGCTTCTCCAGGAACATGGCCATCTCCTCCTGGAGGGCGGACGGGATGTTCTCCAGGCGTAACCTCCAGAGGTAGGTGAGCCATCCGGTCTCGGTGTTCTTGATCCTCCGGTACTCGGCCAGCCGTTTTTCGTAGAGCGCGTAGAGCGAGTGCCGGACAGTGTTCAGGTTGATGCCGGTCTTCTCTGCCAGATCCTCGTCACTGTATTCCCCTTCCGTAGGGAACTTCTCCAGGAGCTCGATCCCCTCGTCACCGATCAGCCGGTGAAGGTAGCTCCGGATCGCTTCGTCAGCCAGTACTTCCCCCGCCTGCATGATATCCTATAGCGCGGTGGACACGGTTAATGGTGTCGTCCCGCATGGCCTCCGCATGGGCGGGGGTGGGGCCCCACCCGAAGACCGAGATCAGGGCGTCACCCTCGGCAATCCGGGTGCCGGGCCAGGGAATGTCGGCCACCCGGGGAAGGAGGCCCATGAGGTCTCCCCTGACGACAAGAGTCCGGGGCGCAAAAAGGATCTGCCGGAGAACGTGCTGCCGTGGCCGGAACGGACGGGCGGGGAGGATGCCCCTGCAGGCATCGACATGGAGCCGGAAGAGGTTCACCCCGAGGGCCCGTTCCACCGTGTCCACCGTGGCCTGGAACCGGGGATTCAGCTCGATGGCCCAGGCGTCCTTCTCCAGCACAAAGTCGATCCCCACCGATCCCACGCACCCGCTGGCGGCGGCGGCCCGCGCCGCGAACGCTGCCATGTGGCCCGAGAGGGGATGGGAGAACGGGGTCAGGGAGCCGGCGAACCCCCAGGGTGCCGGGTCCTCCCCCCGGAGGATCTGGGCGTTGCAGGCCAGGGCCACGGCTCCCTTCCCGTTGCAGAGGCAGGAGACCGATGCCGGGGTGCCCTCCACCACCTGCTGGAGGAGATGGTCCATGCCGGGATACTCATCCCGCCAGGCAGCCAGATCCTTTTCAGAACAGACCACCCGGTTCCGCCACCCGCCCGATGCGCTGAGCGGCTTCACCATTGCCGGAAACATCCCCTCGGGAACACGTGAAGGGACGGGAATTCCCGCAGACTCGAAGAACTCCTGGACGCGGGCCTTGTCCAGGAACCGGGCCGCGATGCCGGGACCGTTTCCGAGAAGAGGAATGGGGGTGTGGAGGGTCTCTGCCCCCGACGTGGTCACCAGCCAGTCCACCCGGTGCCGGCGGGCCATCTCGGCGATGCAGTCCGGGATCTCATCCACGTCGGAGAAGGAGATCCGGTCACTGGTGTACAGGGAGAGGTCCCGGTCGCAGAAGTGGTCCACGGACACCACGTCGTAGCCCGCCGCTGCCGCCGACTGGGCCACATGACGGGTGGAAAACCCGGCAACCAGTACCCTGCCCGTCACAGTTCCGTCCTCTTCCCGGCACGGCTGGGGACGATGTGCATGGGGGCCTTCGGGTACTCCCGGTCCATGGTTTCACCGACAAAGAGCCGGTCCAGGAAGACGGCCACCCCGGAAACTTCGGAGTGGGGCTGGGTTGAGACAGAGATGTTGTAGTCCGCGAGGCCGTAGACCTCCCCCGGGACCTTCTCGGCGCCTGCCACGAGAAGGATGCGTTCCTTGCCCCGGAGTTCCTCCACGGTGTCGGTGAGCCGGAGGCCGTACATGGTCAGGTGGACCACTGTTCCGCCGGACTCCTTCCATTCCCGGATGCACTGCCGCCAGGAAATCCCGTCCTGCACCGTGAAGTCGCCCCCCCACCGGTCCACCACGTCCCGGAGGGTCTGCACGACACCGGCGTCCTTTGCCGCGATCCGCATCCCCCGTGCCCCGAAGGCCCGGGCTGCTAGGCCCACGTGGGTGGTGACCCGCTGATCCCGCTCCGGACGGTGGCCCAGCCGGAGCACCACGACCTCCGGGAACTGCATCAGCCGTCTTCCTTCCTGACCCGGATGATCCCGTTCTCGATGATGAGGGACAAGGAGTCGGAGTGGTTGACCTGGCACTTGGCCAGGGATTCCCCGACGGCCATGGCCCGGAGGGACTCCCCGTCCCGCTCGACAATCATCCCCTTCAACAGCCGGGCCGCCGATGCCTCCACCAAAGGCCGCTCAAGGCCGGTCTCCGACTCCAGTTCAGGGACCGTGATCCTCTCCCTGGCCACGATGAGGCAGTAGATCAGCCAGTCCTGCTCCTCCTCGCGCACACATACTCTAAAGGAGAGTAATGATATAAGGATTAGGTGAGGGACCCGGAGTCCCCGTTGGCCGATGACTCCGGGCCCGCAGCCGGAGTGATGATGGTGGTCGATGCCCTGGAACTCGCAGTCCTCGCGGACCGGGTGCTGCAGATAGCCGGCGAGGACGAGGCCAGGCTCGCGGAGGTGCTGGATACCCTTGATCCCGGCGACCGGGCAGCCCTCCTTGACTCGGACCTGTTAAACGCCTTCCAGCTCTTCTACTACCATTTCCGGGCGGTGCCGGATCCGCTGGCCCAGGACCGGCTCCTCCTCCACCCGGCCCAGGATGCCAGGGAGGGGATCCTGGTGGGCGGCGATGAGGACCTGGACATCTTTTTCCTTGTCCGCAACGGGACGCCGGTCATCGAGATCCGTGAGGCGGACGAGATCGTCACATCCTTCGAAGGGATGGATGCGTACCACAGGGCACGCGCATACCTTTTCGGGACGGGACACTGAGGGAAAGCCCGGCTCCCGGTTCACTGTCCCCGGGTGATCAGATCCGGGTCAACTGTGGCACCAACCAGCGGGGGCAGGGTCCCCCACATGGCCACATGGTCGCCGATGATGACGAGGACCCCACGCACCTGGCTGCCCTCCAGGGGGAGAAAGGCGGAATCATCGTACGGGGTCACCGTGTTGCAGAGGGCCGTGGCCCATGCATCGGCCCGGGCCACGTCCGGGCAGAAGACCGTCACGGCGTCCGCCATCCCGAGGCTCACCGAGTGACCGACCGTCGCCGACGAGGTACAGATCCCCAGGATTCCGTCAGTGGGCGATACCTGGAACGCGATCCGGTTGGAGAGGGGGGCACCGCCAGCGTGGACCCCGACCCGGATCTCCCGGTCGGTGAAGAGGGCGATGTCCCCGCCGTTGTCAATGATCCCGAAGGGTGCGCCCGCTGCCTGCATCGCCTCAGCCCCGGACCATGCGATGGCCCCGGCCACGGCCGCCATCGGGCCAACGCCCGCCTCCTCCGCGGCTTCCACCATCCGGTCCACCGTCCTGCCCCGGAACGGGGGCCGGTGGGGCGAGTAGGTGATGGCAAAGAAGGGATCCGCCGCAATGCATGCCTCCACCTCCCGGCGTGCCTCCATCAGTCCCTCCTTCGCTGCCTCCACATGGGCCGGCTCATCGGCCAGGATCGTGGCAATGGTCTCCCGGTACTGGAAATGCTCCCGGATCATGACATGTACCTGGAAAAACTCCCGCTGGAAGAGAGTGTACCGCACCGTGCCATGAACCTGTCCCCTGCCCCCGATGCCCGGGGGGCAATGGTATTTCACTGCCGAACGTTTACCGGAGAGTAGCGGAGGTCCATGAACCGCCTGGCCCGTGAGAAGAGCCTGTACCTGCGCCAGCATGGAGGGAATCCGGTGGACTGGTACCCGTGGGGGAGCGAGGCGTTCGAGAGGGCCCGGAGGGAGGACCGGCCCGTCTTCCTCTCCATCGGCTACTCCACGTGCCACTGGTGTCACGTGATGGCCCGGGAGTCCTTCGAGAACCCGGAGATCGCAGCGCTCCTGAACAATGCCTTCGTCTGCGTGAAGGTGGACCGGGAGGAGCGGCCGGACATCGACCAGGTGTACATCAATGCGGCCCTTACCATGAGCGGAACCGCGGGGTGGCCGCTCACCATTCTCATGACGCCGGACGGGATCCCCTTTCTCGCGGCCACCTACCTGCCCCCCGAGAGCCGGCACGGCATCACCGGCCTGCGGGAGCTGGTCCCCTCGGTGAAGCATCTCTGGGAGACGCAGCGGGAGGACCTGGTTCGGGCAGGGATGGATCTCTTCAGGAACCGGGGTACGCCTTCTGGCGGATCGCCCGGTGGTATCCCCGCTTCAGCCCTGCTGGACCGGGCGATCCGGGACCTTTCCCGGGCCTTTGATCCGGTCCACGGCGGATTCGGTGGCCCCCCGAAGTTCCCGACGCCCCATGTCCCTGTCTTCCTTCTCCGTTCCTGGCAAAGGACCGGCAACAGGGATGCCCTCCGGATGGCCCTTGCCACGCTCCGGTCCATGGCCCGGGGCGGGATTCATGACGTCCTCGGGGGAGGGTTCCACCGGTACGCAACGGATTGGGAATGGCGGATCCCACACTTTGAGAAGATGCTCTATGACCAGGCATTGATTGCCGAAGCCTATACAGAAGCCTTCCTGGCAACGTCAGCACCCCAGTTCCGGGAGGTTGCCGAGAACACGCTCCGGTACATGATCCGGGACCTGGGCCTGCCCGGGGGCGGTTTTGCGGCCGCCCGGGATGCTGAGACCGGCGGGATCGAGGGTGGGTACTACCTCTGGAGCTGGCATGAACTGGAGACGCTCCTCTCTGCCAACGAACTGGCGGCGCTCCGGAAGGAGTTTGCGGTGGAGAAGGAGGGGAATTTCCCAACGGTTGCGGGATTGAATATCCTCTCTCGCCGGAGGGCATCCGCCGCCGACCCAGACGAACCGGAGCCTGATCCGGTCCTCTCGTCTGCCCTCGGTACCCTCCAGGATGCCCGGGCCCGCCGGCCCGGCCCGCAGAGGGACGAGAAGATCCTCACCGACTGGAACGGGATGGCCATCGGGGCGCTCTCCCTGGCCTCCCGGGCATTCGGTGATCCAGCCTATGCCCGGGCGGCAGAGGATGACGCGTCCTTCATCCTCCGGCACCTTCGCCGGGGGAACGGGAGGCTCCTGCACCGGTGGGCCGATGGCGAGGCCGCGGTCACCGGGCTCCTGGACGATTACGCCTTCCTGCTCCACGGCCTGATCGAGCTCTCCATGACGACATCCTCTCCGGAGTACCTGGAGGCGGCGATCCCGCTGG
>JAJRDC010000052.1 GCA_028678635.1 Methanomicrobiales archaeon | reverse complement strand
AAGGACCTCACGATGGATATCGAGGATACCGCGGTGGACGTGAACTCGCTTCTCACGGTGAACATGGATAACCAGGTCTTTGCCCACCAGCACCTGCAGGATATCTCCACCACCGTCCAGTCGTGGGACCTGGATGGTATCCCCCTCCAGGAGTTCACCACCATCCCGGAGGCACAGGACTGGCTCTCCGCCCACCGGCTCGCCTACCCCGTGGGGGACCTGGACGTCGGGGACACGTTCCAGATGAACTACACCGTGCAGGTCTCCGCCAGGGGAAGGATCAATGCGATCGGGCCGGACTCCGTGGTGAGATTCAGGGACGGGTACGAGCTGCCCCTCCCCCCCACGTACATCGACGTGGAGAATATCCCGCCGGTGTTCCGGGAGACCGGGAACAAGATCATTGACCGGCTGGACCCGCTGCGCTTCACCATCTCTGCCACGGATGCGGATGACGATCCCCTCACGTATTTCTCGGTCCTCCTCCCGACCGGTGCCACGTTCGACGGCACTACCCGCGAATTCGCCTGGCCTGACGGAAAGGACCCGGGCTGCTACGAGGTTATCTTCTCGGTAACGGACGGCATGGCCACCGTGCCTCAGATCGTGTACATCACAGTGACCGATCTCAGGCCAAAGATCAACATCTCCTGATCCCCGGCCGGCAGGGGCGGAACCGGGAGAGGCTCGTCAGCAACGTTTCGGGGGTTCGTCTATCCAGTGGACTCCCCCTTCCCGGAAGCACCTCGGTTCCAAACAGACTGATCGGTGAGACCCGTGACGAAAGGGCAGGACCGGGGGGAACGGCTACCCCCTCCATCGCCCCGGTGCTGGGAGAATATCTTCACCGGTTCCACAATGCCGGTACCGTGAGAAACAGGGGAGATGGAATCGCCGTTCAGGTTCCCGCCCGGTCCTCCCCGATCCTCTCCATTGCCTGTATTCTCTCCACCAGCTCCCGGGTGAGCCGGTCCCGGCTCTCCCGCGTCACCACGACCAGTTCCACATCCGGCCTCCGCTTTATCTCCTCAATGAGGCGGTCCCCGCGGAGGGCGATCGTGGCCAGGAAGGGGACAGGACCGTCCAGGCAACGGGTCACACACATTCGGAAGAGAGACGAAAAGCACTCCATCTTGCCGATCTCGTCGATGAGGACGAGCCGGGTGCCCGGAGCATCGAAAGGAATTTCCTCCAGGAAGGCCTCGAACCCCGGCAGGTCCACGCCGTACCGCCCCACCCGGGGCGGTCCCGGGAACCGTACGTGGGAGAGGATCCCCCGTCGACCGTCGCAGGAGATGAGGGAGAACCCGGACCGTTCCCCGCCCTCGCGGATCTCGGTGGTGATGAAGCCGGCTTTCTGGACCTGCGGGATTGCCCGGGCGATATTCCTCACGAGGGTAGTCTTCCCGCACCCGGGTATGCCGGTGAGGAGGAGGTTCTTTTCCGGCATGGATCCCTTTCCCGGGAGGGCTGGGGTTCCGGAATATATAATGATAGCGTGAGGGGTCATTGTGTGCAGCGGTGGCGGTGAACTGGCATTATCCATCCCCTTTGATCGGGAAAGGGCGACAGGAGGGGGCAGAGCCCCTCCCGGTCCTCCCTATGACGAGAGGATGGATCTCCATATCGGGGCCACCCGAAGATCCGTTCCATTCTCCCCGGGGGACGCCCACGCGACGGGGGGGCGAAGCCCCCAGGGAGCGTCTCACGAGAACCAACCATGTTCCAGGAACCGATATACACGGATATCAGGAATCCTCATGCATCACGGGGGGTAGGCTGCCGATGCAGCTTCCAGCACCCGGCTGGCGCCGGTCTTGTCCAGCGGGGTGTTGTCATTCCCGCACTTGGGCGAGTAGAGGCAGGCCGGGCACCCTTCCGTGCACCGGCAGCCGGTGACCACGTCCCGGGCCATGGCGGCCAGGGCACCGAACCGTTCATATCCCTTCTCGGAGAGGCCGATCCCCCCCTCGTACCCGTCATAGACAAAGACCGTGGGTGCACCGGTGTCGGGGTGGGATGTGGTGGAAAGGCCCCCGATGTCACGCCGGTCGCACATCAGGGGAAGGGGGGCGACCCCGATGAGGGCGTGTTCAGCCCCGTGAAGGGCACCGGCCAGGTCCACGCCCCCTGCCGCGATGCGGGTGGCGAGATCCGAAGAGAGGGTGAACCAGAAGGCCCGGGTCGGGAACTGCAGCGGGGGCAGGTCCAGGGGTTCCAGGGCAACCACGGTATCACCCTTCACGATCCGGTAGGCGGTGTACTGCTCGGTCACCTCCACGCTGCCGAAGGAGAGGGGGAGGTCGGGCGATTCACGCTCCGACTGCACACCCGTGACCCGCAGGTCCACGGCCTTGACGGGCTCTGTGTGGTAGTCCACGTCCGCAGGGCTCACCCGGATCTCCCGGGTGGAGAGGTTCATCTCCTCCACAAGGTAGGTCTCGCCCTGGTGGAGTACGACGGCGCCCCGGTGCGCCTCCCGGTAGGCCTGCCCCCGATCCAGTGTCTCCAGGATCCGGCCGCGGCAGACCATCCGGAAGGTCTCGCCGGTGACCGCGTCCAGGTGCACCGCTTCCTGTGCCCTGCCCCGCCCGCAGTACACGTATCCCTGGGGGGTGGAACGGAGCAGCCGGGCCGCCTCCAGGGTCCTGGCAACAGGGATGGGATCGCTCCCCCAGAGGTTACCGTCCCGGCCGGGAGAGACAGGGAGCTCAGACGCGGCACAGAGCAGGTGTCCGGAGAGGATATACGGGTTCAGCAGGTCCACGATGGCATGCTCGGGGGTCTGGGCAAAGAAGGCCTCCGGGTGATGCATGAAATACTGGTCCAGCATGTCCTGGAACGCAACGAGGATGGCCACCGAGTCGCCCCCCCGCCGCCCGGCCCTTCCCGCCTGCTGCCAGGTGGAGATGATGGACCCGGGGAACCCGGAGAGGATGGCCGCGTCCAGCGACCCGATGTCGATCCCCACCTCAAGGGCATTCGTGGAGACGAGGCCGCGGAGGATGCCCTCCTTCAGCTTCCGCTCGATCTCCCTCCGCTCCTCGGGGAGGTAACCGGCCCGGTAGGCGGCGATGGACTCCGGAGGGATCACCGCCCGCGTCCTTGCGAGGCCGGTCCGTGCCCGGAGGGCGGCCAGCTCTGCCATCCGCCGTGAGATGGTGAAGCAGAGGGTCTGCAGGTCGCAGGAAAGGGAATCCAGGAAGAGGGCCACCGTTTCCCGGTGGGGCGATGCCATCGCAGCCCCGTTCCCGAAGGGGTTGTAGAGGACGAAGTGCTTCGTGCCCCGGGGGGACCCGTCCTCGCCGACATGGACGAAGGGAAGCCCGGTGAGCCGTTCCGAGAACTCCTGCGGGTTCGCGATGGTGGCCGTGGAGAGGACGAACTGCGGCGTGGCCCCGTAGAAAGCGGCGGTGCGGCGGAGGCGGCGCAGGAGCATTGCCATGTGGGAACCAAAGACGCCCCGGTACCGGTGCGCCTCGTCAATCACCACCACCTGCAGGTGCGAGAGGAACCGGGTCCACCGGTGGTGCCAGGGGAGCACCTGGTGGAGTTCGTGGGGATTGGAGAGGATGATCCGGGAATGGTCCCGGATCCGCGGGCGGCGCGACGCCGGGGTATCGCCATCGTAGATGGACGGGTCTGCAGCGATGCACATCCCCTCGGCCAGCTCCCGGATCGCCTTCAGCTGGTCGTTGGCGAGGGCTTTCGTCGGGTACAGGAAGAGGGCCGTGGCATCCGGGTCAGTGAGCTGCCGCTCCAGGACAGGGAGGGTGAATGCCAGGGTCTTCCCCGAGGCGGTAGGGGTGGTGAGGATCAGGTGCCTGCCTTCCCGGATCCGGTCCAGGGCCTGCGCCTGGTGCGTGTACAGCCGGATCCCCTTCAGGTCCAGGTAGCCCTGGATTGCACCGGGAAGGGGAAGGGCCGGATCCGCGCACCTGGCCTCCCGGGACGGGATCTCCCGGATGGCGGTGACGCGGGAGCGGTAGTGGGGAACCTCCCGCAGGATCTTCAGGAGATCAGCCGCCGCCATGTCCCTCCGACAGCATCCGGTAGAAGAGGAGCGCCAGGCTCACCACGTCCTGCCGGTTATGGTGAACCACGGGGAGGAGGGGGCCGGGGTTCCCGGACTGCTGGTAGGCATCGTAGAACTCGGGGACGAGCGCCCCGGGCACATCCATCTCCCGGGTCACCCCGAAGAGGTGCCGCTCCAGGGTGGAGAGCCGGTAGTCCGGGTACTCCCCCTTCCACCGCCTGCGGGAGAAGTGGAGCAGGTCGTAGTGGAGCAGGTCAAAGGGCGGCGGCATCCCGTAGTATACGGCCCGGGCGGAGAGGAACGGCACGTCAAAGGTCTTGCCATTGTAGGTGACGAGAGCCGTCCGGTCCTCCTCGCCCGCGGCAAAGGCTGCGGCAAGAGCAGCCGGTTCCTCCCTGATGTCCCGGAGCAGGAATTGATCCACCTCCAGCCGTCCCCGAATGACCTTCCCGATTCCGATCAGGATGATGGGCCGGGAGAAGAGCCCCATGGTCTCGATGTCCAGGAACAGCGGATCCCAGCCCCGGTGGAGGCAGGCCGTCCGGAGGAGCGCCGGGTGGGAACGGGGATACCAGCGGGCCACCCACTCCATCACCTCACGGGGATCCGCCGAGTCCAGCACCTCCAGGCACCGCTGGGCAGCGGCGCCGAAGCGCCGGTGCGGGAGCAGGTCCCGGATGGTGGCATAGCCCCGGGACCGGAGGAGCCGCTCGGTGGCGGGGCCGATCCCCTCCACCAGGGTGAGGTCGGCCTGCAGGTGGGCCCTCACGTCGGACGGCGGCGGGAGCCTGGTTTCCAGCGGGTGGCTGGAAGGGATCCGGAACGCGGGCCCGCAGGGGGTTTCCACCTCGTCCCCGGAAAAGAGATCCTCGGGCGTCATCCCCCGGTGCTCCTCCAGCAGGCGCGCTTTCAGGGACTCGGCCTTTCGGTACTCGGAGGTAAAAAGGAATGAGTCCAGGAAGCTGGTCCGGAACATCTCCCCGTCCGGAACAACCCGGTACTCGGGACCGGCATCCAGCCGTTCCCGCCATGCCTTCCCCAGCCGTTCCAGGGATGCGGAAAACACCGGTGATCACTCCCACCGGTGGGGAGCGGTTCTTTTTACGGTTCGTGGTGCAGGGCGAAAGTAAGTGAATCGGTCAAGTGATTTCACTGAACCTACCTGCAGGCAGAAAAACGGGTATTTGATACTGATTTGGACGAAAAAGAACCTGAAAGAACGGATTTTACCCCCACGGGGATCGGATTCTT
>JAJRDC010000267.1 GCA_028678635.1 Methanomicrobiales archaeon | reverse complement strand
ATGTTCGATGTGTACTTCGGTACACCGGGGTCACTCAGTATCGCTCAGCCGGATTATTTCGGCACAGTCTATGATCCCGGCATCCTCACGTACGATACCACCTACGCCTGGAAAGTCGTTGCCAAAGATCCGGATGGCGCCACCAACGAGAGCGAGGTCTGGACCTTCACCACCGAATCCGGCGTTGTGAACCATCTGCCGGTGCTCGATCCTATCGGCGATAAAACCGTTAATGAAGGGGTGCTCCTCGCGTTCCCGGTGAACGCTACCGATCCCGATGGCGATGCCCTCACCTTCAGCTCCCTGGACCTGCCCGCAGGAGCAGTATTCACGCCCGATGGTCATGGGAACTACACCTTCTCCTGGACACCCGATTTCACCCAGGCGAACACCTACACACCAGAGTTCGAGGTCTCTGACGGGTCCCTGGAGGACACCGAAGAAGTCACGATCACTGTGAATAACGTGAACCGTGCGCCGTTTGCTCTCGATGACTTCTATGCTATGGAACAGGGGACGATGCTGGCGATTTCTGCACCGGGGCTCCTCGGCAACGATACGGATCCGGATGACAATGCCATCACCTGTGTGAAAGCAATGGATCCAGTGCATGGGACCGTTACGGTCAACGGAGATGGATCCTTCAGTTACACACCGGAAACAGGATACGATGGTATTGATACCTTCACGTACCAGGTCACTGACGGAACCGATACCTCAACATTGTCCACAGTGCATCTCACCGTTCTCCAGACGTTACGGATCGAAGCATTCTCGCCGGTGCATCTGAGTGTCGAGAACCCGGACAGGCTGAAGACTGACTGGCAGTCCTCGCAGATACCGGATGCCCGATATGGGGAACCTGACCTGGACAGCGATGGGGATACCGACGAGCAGGTCACCATCCCCGTCCCTGTGCTTGGTGAATACTGGATCACGGTCATCCCGAAAGCAGGTACACAGGTCTCGGATACCTTCTCCCTGAGATCCGTGTTTGATGATGGGACGCTGAATATCGCAACCAATCGTGCAATTGGTGATATCCCAACAAAGCCATTCGGCATCCGCATCAGTAAAGAGGGGATCGAACTTATCGACACGACCCCGCCGGAAACGGAGATTACCTTGGATGGCACGAAGGGTTCCGGAGGGTGGTGGACCTCGGATGTGAAGGCTACGCTCAGTGCAACCGATGAAGAATCAGGGGTTGCCGCCACCGAATACAACCTCAACAGCACTGGATGGACGCCTTACACCGAGCCGGTCTTGGTGAAAGCGGAAGGTGCAAACAACCTCCAGTACCGTTCCGAGGACATGGCCGGGAATCATGAAGACGTTGAGACTGAGAACATCCTCATCGACAAGACCCCGCCATTGGTTACCATCATGGATCCAGCTAATGGGGGAGTATACCTCCTTAGACAGGCCCTTACTGCCAGTTACACTGCAGAGGATCCCGTATCCGGCGTCGCATCGGTGATCGGAACGGTTCCCAACGGCGGAACAGTCCCGACAGATGCCGTGGGAAGTAAGACCCTTAGTGTGGTCGCGACAGACGTAGCCGGCAACCAGCGGACCGAAATCTCATCCTACTCGATCCAGTACCAGTTTAGTGGGATCCTGCCTCCCATCGATACCGATGGGAGTTCTGTCTTCCGGAACAATAGTGCCGTTCCGGTGAAGTTCCGCTTGACTGATGCCCAGGGGAAGGCGGTCACGACAGCGACTGTGCGCCTCTTTCTCACCAGGTTCTATAGGGACCAGCCGAGCTCCGAGATCCCGGCGGTCTCACCCGGGAAAGCGAATATGGACAGCCTCTTCAGGTATGACCGCGATGAGAACCTGTACATCTTCACGATGGACACGACACGGATGGTGGACGGGACCTGGCAGCTCCGGATTGAATTGGATGACGGGTCATCAAAGATCATCCGGATAAGGTTGAGATAACAAACAATCCAATATTTACTTTTTTTTTAAATTCAGAGTGAGGTATCCCGTGATCCTCAGAGTACCCGCACCATCTCCACGAGACGGGGGTAACAGACCTCCACCATGTGGTGGGGGTGATAGCGCTCCTTGGCCTCCCGGAGGCCGGGGACACCGAGATCGCTCTCCCGGTTCAGGAACGGGTAGCGGTCCCGGAGCAGGGTGGCCGTCTCCTGGTTGACCGCCCGGTAGATCCCCGCACAGTCCGGGAGCCCCTTCTCGAAGTGGACCACCGCGGTCTCCGGGTTCAGTTCCTGAAAGATGGCCATGGCAAGGATCTTCCCGTCCACCCGGACGACCAGGCCTGAGAGGTCCAGGGGAGCGAAGTGGTCCAGGGCGCAGAGGACCGCTTCCTCCTCATGGGAGAGGACCGGGTCTCCCTCGCACCCCTTCCAGTCGCACCACTGCTCCAGGAACTCCTTCACCTCGCCGGTATTCGCCGCGGTCACGGCGTCGGTCCGGAAGTTGCAGTTCCGCCGGAACCGGTTCAGCTGGTGACGGATCGTCTGATAGGGCTTCCCGGCGAGATCGGCAAGATCTGCCGTCCGGTACACGTACTCAAAGAAGGCCCGGTGGGGGTGGAGCGGGATCTCAGGGTACTGTTTCCGGAACCAGGCCCGATCCTCTGCCCCGAACATGACGAGGGGTGTTTCCTCGCCTTCCCGCACGGCCAGATCCACGACCTCCGCGAGTATCTCCGGATCCCGCGGCCCGATGGGCATCCGGAACCGGGTCTTTCCCGCAACCGTGCTGGAGATGACCAGGTGGTCACCGCGGTGCAGGAACCGGTAATGGGCGTAGTGGGCCCAGCAGACCAGGTTCGTGAACGAGTTGTCGCTGTGCACCTGGGGGTACCGGGCATACTGCGCCCGGAAGACCGGTGCGTTTTCCAGGGTGACCGGCCGGAAGTCACTGCCCCGGATCATCGGAGAGGTCCCCCCGGTACCGCATCGGCACGTCACCCTCGTCCGTGGCAAATCCCTGTACCCCGTAGAAGTGGTCTGATCCGGGCTCGGCAATGAGGGCCAGCCAGCGGATCCCCTGCCGCCGGCAGGAGGCGATGAGGGCCCGGACGATTGCTGATCCCACTCCTTTCCCCCGGTACTCGGGGAGGACGACCAGGTCCTGGATGTACCCGTCAGAGACACCGTCAGAGATGACCCGGCCCATCCCCACGGCCTTCCCGGAAATGCTGTCCGTGGCCACGACGAAGGACAGGCTCCCCAGGATCAGATCCGGTATCTCCTCCGGGGTGTCCCGTTTCTCGTCCCACCATCCACCGGCCCGGTACAGGGCAACGATCTCCCCGGTTTCCCATGCGCCGACCTCGCGGACCAGGAAGCGCTTTCCCGGCATCGGCACCTCGGTCCTGCTCACCGGAATCCCCTGCCCTGTCCCCCGGTGGGGGGATCCGGCTCCCGGGCGCGTACCCCTGCTGCCACTCCGAACCCTGCCTGCAGGTACCTTGGCACGGGAAAGATGAAATAGGTGCCCGGCCCGGAGATCCCGGAGCCCACGGGAGCCCCCCCGTGCCCGCAAACGATATCATCGCCCGGTCTCCATATAAAGGGAAGGGCCTGAGGAGAGGAATACTGTGAAGCGGGTGTATGTGATAGGGCACCGCCAGCCGGATACCGACAGCATCTGCAGCGTGATCGGCTACGCCGAGCTGCTGAACCACGCACAGCCGGGCCGTTACCTGGCAGCCCGGTGCGGCGACGTGAATGCCGAGGCCCGGTATGCCCTCACCACCTTCGATCTCCCCGAGCCGATCCTTATCGACAGCGTGGAACCCGCGGTGGCGGATGTCCCCTCCCTGGATACCCGGTCGGCCCGGGAAGACGTCCCCGCGGCGGACGTGGCAGCCATGATGGAGCAGGGCGACATGCGCAATGTCCCCATCGTGGATGCGGCGGGCAGGCTCCGGGGGCTGGTCAGCGAGTACGGCCTGGCCCGGGCCTACGTGAAGCCCCGGAAGGAGGAACCCCTCCGGGTGGGTCCCATCCCGCCGGAGGCCCTCGCCACCCTCCTCTCCGCCCGGATCCTGGTCCGGGCCGGAGGCCTCCTCTCCGGGAGGGTCTACACCGCCATCGACGCCCTGCACGTGACCCTCTCCCGCCTCACCGCCAGGGACGTGGCCATCGTCGGGGACAACGAGCCGGCGCAGCTGGCCTTCATTTCCGCGGGGATCGCGGCCCTCATCGTTGCCGAGGGTGCCCCCGCGGGGGACCGGGTGGTGGCGTCGGCGCGGGAGAAGGGGGTCACCCTCATTGCGAGCCCGCTGGATGCCTTCAACGTGGGGAAGATGATTCACCTTTCGGCCCCGGCGGCCCGCTTCATGGAGACCGATGTCCCCGTGGTCTCCCGGGAGGACCCCCTGGCGCTCGCCAAGCAGCTGGTCTCCCGTTCCCGGTACAGGACTGCCTGCGTGGTGGAGCGGGATCGCCGGTTCGTGGGAATGCTCTCCCGCACCGCCCTCATGGAGGAGATCCACAAGCCGGTGATCCTCCTAGACCACAACGAGGCCGCCCAGGCGGTGGAGGGGATCGAGCAGGCCGAGATCCTGGAGATCGTGGACCACCACCGGCTGGGGGTGATCTCCACGCTCTCACCGGTGAAGTTCGAGAACGACCCGGTGGGCTCCACCTCCACGATCATCGCCGGGCGTTTCATGGAGGCCGGGATCGAACCCTCCCGGGGTGCGGCGGGGGCCCTTCTCTCCGGCATCCTTTCCGACACGCTGGTGTTACGGATGTCCACCACCACCGATGCGGATCGCAAAGCCGTGGAGTTCCTGGCCCCCCTCGCAGGGAAAGACCCGGCCTCCTACGGGGCGGACCTGGTGCAGCACGGCATGCAGCTGGAAGGTCTTCCCCTGTCCGAGGTGCTCACCCGGGATACCAAGCGGTACAGCCTTTCCGGCCGGGAGGTGGTGATTGCCCAGGTGATGGTCCCCACCTTCCGCTACCCCGAGAAGGAATGCGCGGCGATCCGCCGGGAGCTCTCCCGCCTGGCAGAATGCCAGGGGGTGGACATGTACCTGGCACTCTTTACGGGCGTCCTGGAGGATGCGAGCCTGCTCTTCGCCGCCGCGGACGATGCACTCCTCACTGCCCTTGACATGCGGGACCAGCCGGTCCGGCTGGAGGGCGTCCTCTCCCGGAAGAAGGATTTCCTGCCCCGGTTTGGGCAGATGCTCCGCCGGCTCTGAACCGGTGCCGGCGGGACTGGAATCCACCCGGGAGGGCCCATATTTCCCTGCTGGGTACATTAAAATAGAATTAAAACAAGTAAATTTGTGTTAGCGGGGCTGACTGCATGCACATCATGGAGGGGTTCCTCCCCCTGGAGTGGTGCCTGGTCTGGTGGGCTGCCGCACTCCCATTTGTCTGCTGGGGCGTGAACCGGCTCCGGCAGGTGCTGGACGCCGATCGTGAAGCCCTCCCCCTGCTGGGCGTCACGGGTGCCTTCATCTTCATCCTCTCCTCCCTGAAGCTCCCGTCGGTCACCGGGAGCTGTTCCCATCCCACGGGTACCGGCCTCTCGGCCATCTGCTTCGGGCCCGCCATCACGTCGGTGGTCTGCATGGTGGTCCTCCTCTTCCAGAGCCTCTTCCTCGCCCACGGCGGCCTGTCGGTGCTGGGGGCCAACATCGTCTCGATGGGGATCGTGGGTCCTGCGGCAGGATACCTGGTCTACCGGCTTCTCCGGGAGACCCGGGTGAACCTCTACTTCACGGTCTTTCTCGCGTGTGCCGTGGCGGATCTCGTCACCTACCTGACCACGTCCCTCCAGCTGGCCCTGGCATTTCCCGCAGAGGTGGGCGGGGTGGCCGCCTCATTCGGGGTCTTCTTCGTGATCTTCGCGATCACGCAGGTGCCCCTGGCCATCATCGAGGGGATCGTCCTTGCTCTGGTCTTCAAGTACATCGTCCAGCTGAAGCCCGGGATCATCTCCCGGCTCCGGATCTTTCCCGACGAGGCCATCCGGGCCGCACGGGGTGAGGGCTGATGCGGTACCGGCTGGAGATCCTTGCCCTTGTCGCGGTCCTTGCCTTCATCGTACTCTTCCTGTATGCAACCACGGTCATGCCCGGGGCAGAGTATGCAGGATCAGATACCGTGGGGTCGTCGCGGATCGCCGCTCTCACCGGCAGGGACCCGGCCAGTTTCACCCCGCTTCTCCCCCAGTGGAAACCACCCAGTGGTGAGATCGAGGCGGGCCTTTTTGCCCTGCAGGCGGCCTGCGGCGGCCTGGTTGCCGGCTACATTTTCGGCCGCTGGAAGGGAGAATCGGGGAAGAAAGGGCCGGAGTGACCGGCCCGGGGGAGGACCATGGACTACGGGTTTCTCGAGAACGTGGCACAGGAGAATGGCCTTGCCGGGGTCAGCCCGTACGTGAAACTGGCGGCAGGGCTGGGGGCGCTCCTCCTGGTCCTGCTCTCTCCCACCTGGGTGATCCCCCTTGTGATTGCCCTCTCCCTGGGAATCGCGGTCCTCCTCCTGGCGCGGATCGATCCGCACCTCTATGCCCACCTGCTCGCCGCCCCCGTCCTCTTTGCCGTCCTCTCGGTGGCAGCGGTGGTGCTGGTCACCGGCGGGGGCGAGGTCTACTGGGCCTGGCAGCCCTGGCCCGGCTTTGCCCTCTCCGTCACCTCTGAAAGCGTTTCCCGCGGGCTCCTCGTCTTCTCCCGGGTCCTTGGGGGCATGTCGGCCCTCTTCTTCATTGCTCTTACAACGCCGATGACCGAGCTCTTCGTGGTCATGCGCCGCTGTCGGGTACCCATGCCCCTCCTGAACCTGACCATGTTCGTGTACCGGTCCATCTTCATCCTCTCTGACCAGGTGGCCCAGGTGCACGCGGCGCAGCGGATGCGCCTTGCATACTCCGGTCCACGGGAGGCGGTGGCCTCCTTCGGGAACCTCTGCGGGGCCTCCTTCATCGCCAGCTGGGAGTGCGGGGAGGACCTGATCCGGGCCATGGATGCCCGCTGCTATGACGGCCGGTTCGCCATGCCGGGGGAGAGCGCCCCGGTACAGGCCCGGCACCTGGCCGGGGCCGCCATGTACCTTCTCGCTGTCTCGGCCCTGCTGGTAGCCATGGTGTACACCGCACCGGGAGGGTGGCCGGTATGAGCCGCATCATCCTGGAATCAAGGGACGTGCGGTACCGGTACCCCGGCGGGGTGGACGCCATCCGGGGGATCAGCTTCCATGTCCGGCGGGGGGAGAAGGTGGCCCTGGTGGGGCCCAACGGTGCAGGGAAATCGACCCTGCTCCTCATGTTCAACGGGATGCTCCGCCCCGATTCCGGTACTCTCCTCTTCGACAATGAGCCCCTCCGGTACGATACCCCCTCCCTCCGGGAACTCCGCCGGCGGGTGGGTTTTGTCTTCCAGAACCCGGACCGGCAGATCATTGCCCCCACCGTGTACCAGGACGTGGCTTTCGGGCCCGTCAACCTGGGATACCCCGAGGAGAAGGTCCGGGAGGCCGTGGGGAACGCCCTCCGGAACGTGGGTCTGGAGGGATTCGAGCGGAGGCCCCCCCACCGGCTCTCGGCCGGCGAGAAGAAACGGGTCGCCATCGCCGGCGTGCTGGCCATGGATCCTGACCTCCTCGTCCTTGACGAGCCGACCTCCAGCCTGGATCCCGCGGGGTCCGAGGACACGATGGAGCTCCTGGAGGAACTCCACCAGGCGGGAAAGACGATCATCCTCTCCACCCACGACGTGGAGCTGGCCTACCCCTGGGCGGACCGGGCCATCCTGATGCGGCAGGGGGAGATTCTGCAGGAGGATGTCCCCGAGATGGCCTTCGGGGACCCGGACCTGGTCCGCAGGGCCCGGCTCTCGGTGCCGGTCCTCCTCGAGCTGTACCTTGAGCTGGCCCGGCGCGGGCTCCCCCTGCCCGGGAAGCGGCCGAAGACCTCCCTGGAGATGATCCACCTGATCGAGCAGGCCTTCTCCCGCGGAGGGCGCACGGGACCCTGCGGAACGATCCATGTCTGCGATGTGGACCGGACCGGCCCCGATTCACTGGCCCGCTGGCTTGCTTCACGTGACGGGCTCTGGATCGGGGCCATGGGCACCCGGGCGAAGCAGCGGGCAGCCGAAGGAAGGATCACCCTGGACTTCAGCTACGGGGTCATCGACAAGTGCCTGCTGCGGGCCCTGGGCGGGGAGTCCTCCCTGATCCTCACGGCAGGCGGCATGGTGCAGCGGGTGGAGAACAGGGTGAAATCCTTTGCCGGGGAATGGGGAACCGAGATCCCGGTCGAGGTGGTGAGGGAGCAGTGAGCGGGACCATCCCCCGGATCGTCATCGCCGGCACCTGGAGCGGGTGCGGGAAGAGTACCGTGGCATCCGGCCTGATGGCAGCCCTCGCGGGCCGGGGGAGGGTGGTCCAGCCCTTCAAGGTGGGCCCGGACTTCATTGACCCCACGCACCACACCGCCTGCTGCGGCCGGATCTCCCGGAACCTGGACCCATTCCTCATGGGGGAGGATGGCGTCCGGGAGACCTTCCGGAACGCAACAGAAGGTGCGGACGTGGCCGTCATCGAGGGAGTGATGGGCCTCTACGACGGCCTGGACGGGACCACGGAAGCCTCGACCGCCCACGTGGCACGGCTGCTGGATGCTCCGGTCGTGCTTGTTGTGGACGTGCGGGGCATGTCCGGATCCGTCCATGCGCTCCTCCGGGGTTACCGGGAGCACGACCCCGGCCTCCGGCTGGAGGGAGCGATCCTGAACCGGGTGGGGTCCCCCCGCCACCGGGCCATGATCGAGCGGGGGCTTCGCATGCAGGTCCTGGGCTGGATCCCCCGCAGCGACACGTTCCGGGTGGAAAGCCGGCACCTGGGGCTTCGCATGGCCCATGAGGGCGAGGGGATGGCTCGCATCGCATCGGCTATCGGGGACTGCTGCGACCTGGACGGGATCCTTTCTCTGGCAGGGCAGGCCCCGCCCCTCCCGGCAGTGAGGCAGGAGCCCCTGCCGGCACCGGGCCGGTCCACCCGGATCGGTGTGGCCAGGGACCAGGCATTCTGCTTCCTGTACCAGGACAACCTGGACCGGCTGGCGGCCGCCGGGGCGTCCCTTGTCTTCTTCTCACCCCTCTGCGATCCTCTGCCGGATGTGGATGGCATGTACCTGGGCGGGGGGTATCCAGAGCTCCACGCGGCGGGGCTGGAGGCCGGATCCTGCCGGCTCCCGCTGAAGGAGGCCATTGACCGGGGACTTCCCGTGTACGGGGAGTGCGGCGGCCTCGTGTACCTGTCAGAAGGGGTCACGGAACCGGACGGTTCATTCACCCGCCGCATGACCGGGGCCCTTCCCTGCGAGACGGAAATGACGGCCTGCGTGCAGGCCCTGGGGTACGTGGCCGGGGCATGGCTCGCAGGCACCCCCTTCGGCCCGGCCGGGAGCCCGGTGCGGGGGCACGAGTTCCACTATTCCCGGCTGACCTGCGCACCGGACGCCAGGTTCCGGGTCCGCCTGGACCGGGGGAAGGGCATCTGCAACGGCCTGGACGGCATCTCGGAGCATGCCACCGTGGCCGGCTACACCCATGCCTACTTCACCCGGGAGTTTGCCGTTTCCTTCGTCGAGGCAGCGGCGGCATGGCGTGAAGGTGAGAAGTAGGTAATCGGGCAGGATCCGGCCCGGTGGGACTGGCAAAGGGGAATAGGATCCCGGTCATTGGGTTCCATGCCTGTATCACCTGACGGTTCACACCATATGGTGCGGGAGGGGGCAGGCCCCCTCCCGGTCCCACCCCTGGGAGGATAGACCGCCACATCGGTGAATGCGCCGGGGGATCGCCGGTTCCTGGATACCGGCGGGGGTGCCCACGCGGCGGGGGCGGAGCGCGAGCGGAGCCCCCGAGAGCGTCTCACCAGTACGAATCTATTTGGATACGCCGACACTGGGCAGTCGACAAGGTCCTCAGATGCATGGGGGGGCGGTGATGGACGAGAGGTCTTCCCCGGCTACCCCACCATGATCAGGAACTGCAGGAAGCCTTCGTGGTGCCGGATCATCTCCGGGCTCATCCCCTCGAAGAGGAAGGTCCTCCTGATCTCGCCGAAGATGCCGCCGATCTTCTCGT
>JAJRDC010000151.1 GCA_028678635.1 Methanomicrobiales archaeon | reverse complement strand
CACCCGGTGGGATCGCTCCAGGAGGCCGTAGTCAATGGAGATGGCCGGGAGGGAGGTGTAATCCGGATCCTTTTCCCGGAACGCACGTGCCAGGTCCGGCTGGTACGTCTCAAGCTCGCCGAAAAAGACATCGGTGGAGAGGAGGAAGATCCCACTGTTCCAGAGGTATCCCTCCTTCAGGTACCGTTCTGCCGTTGCCCGGTCCGGCTTCTCCCGGAAGGCGGCCACCTCGGCCCCCAGGGCGAGGGCCTTCCCCGGCATGATGTACCCGTACCCCGTGTGGGGACCCGTGGGCGGGATGCCGAAGGTGACCAGGTACTCCGCTGCCAGCGGCACGGCCCTGCGAATCTCCTCCACGGCACCGTCCCCCAGGACGTGATCCGACGGAAAGACCGCCACCGTCTCTTCCCGCTGCTCCTCCCGCACCCTGGCCAGCCCCCAGGCAATGGCGGGGAGCGTGTTCCTCCCCACCGGTTCCTGGAGCAGGTGCATCTCCGGGATCCGGACCCCCATCTCCTCCAGCTGGTTGCGCACCAGGTACTGGTGCAGGTAGGAGGTCACCACCATCACCCGTTCCGGGCCCGAGAGGGCTGCGGCCCGCCGGTAGGTGTCCTGGAAGAGGGAGCGGCCATCCAGCGAGAGGAACTGCTTGGGATAGAACTGCCGGGACAGGGGCCAGAGGCGGGTACCGATCCCGCCCGCCAGGATGAGGGACATGGGGGACATCAGATGCTAGAGCATTGATTTGGCACCATAATATGTATTCCTGCCCTATTGTGCGGATCTGCGGGAGAGAATAGATAAATAGAGGGGGTTCATAATCTCTCCTCCATGAGAGCGAGTGCATGGGTATCGGTATCTGCGGGGATCCTGCTCGTCCTGCTCCTCCTTTCTTCCGGGTGCGGGCAGCGGCCCAGCAACGGGTCGGGCGGGGGCGGGTTCCAGCCGTTCTGGGAGTCCACGCCGGCTCCCGCCGCAACGGCTTCCCCGACGCCTGATGTGGGATCGGTGGTGGAGATCACGTACGAGACGGTCACCATCACCCCCAAGCCGACAGCCACCGAGGTGACCTACGTGGAAGTCATCAACAAGGAATACCTGTTCAGGGCCAATACCACGGCCCTGGAATACCAGCTGGAACACGTGCCGATGCTTCTTGATGTGACCCTGAAACCAAATATCATCACCCGGGGCACCGTCGAACGGGATCCTACCTGTACCCCCACGGATTTCGATACCTGCCTGCGGCCAGTCACGGCCAGGTACCCGGATCCCACTGCCTGGTTCACCCTCAAGGTCATCAATACCGGGACGGGCCAGGTGGTGGCCCAGGATGGATATGGCCGGGACTATGACGTCAGCCAGGAGATGCACATCCAGGTGAAGATGCCGGGGATGTACCGCATCGAGATGACGGGGAACCGGCTCTCGGCGGAAGTCAGGATGCGGGTCGCCACCTGAAACCCCCTGTTTTTTATCCCTGTTCCACCTTTCTCTCTGTATGCCATCCTGCGGGGAGTGCTTCTTCTTCCGACCCACCGGAAAGGACATGGGCGAGTGCCAGCTCCACGGCCCGGTGGAGGCCGGCCGGGACGCGGGCCGGTGCCCGTCCCGGACGTTCCGGCCACGGAAGTAGCCGGGATGGGAAAGGAGGAAGGGTTTTTCACCGATGGGCGCAGATGCGATAGGGTACACGCGGGGGTCCGCGTGGTTCCCGCGTCCCGGTGGGGTAGTGGATATCCTAGAAGCCTGCGGAGCTTTTGACCCGGGTTCGAGTCCCGGCCGGGGCGTTTCTTCCCTTCTTTCGAAACCCTTCATCCACAGCCTTTTATCCCCAGCCGGCCCCAGACTGACATACCCCATGTCAGGAATGGATGAACGGAGAGCACACGTCGTTCCCCCGGCTGTGATCCTCCTGCTGCTCCTCATGCATGTCCTGGTGACAGGGGCTGCGGCCCAGGAGAGCGGCTCCGTCACCAGGGGACGGAGCTTTACTGTTACCGTCACCGGCGACCTGAGGACCCCCTACGTGGTCTGGGTGAGCGGGACGTCGGAGATGAGCGGGGAGCCGGGGGACCAGCCGCCGGTGGTTGCCCCCGGACAGACGGACGTGACCACGGATCCGCCCGGTGGGCCTTACCCCATCGGATCCACGTCCATCGGTGGCAGCCGCACCGTCCTGGACGACGTCGCCCCGTCGTCACCCGGTGTCCCCAACACCAGCTACTATGCCCAGGTGAGGACAGGGATCAACGGCCGGGGTGTGGTGCTTTTCCTCACGTCCCATGCAACGGCCACGCAGCAGTTCCACGTGGCGGCGGTGAACCCGGCCGATCCCGACCGTGAGGTGACCGTGATCCTCGGTGTCCCTCCACCGGTGACCACCCCGACGGTGCAGGTGTCACTGCCGCCTGCCGCTTCCCCGACCGTTTCAGTGCCACCGGACCATATCCTTGTGATCCCGGCAACGATACCGGAGCAACCGGTGCTCACCACAGCGACTGGGTCGCCCGTAACTCCGGCGGGGACGGCCCCGCCGGTCCAGCCCACGCAGAGCACCCCGGTCGCAGCCCATCTCGGTATCCTTGCGCTGGGCATGGTCCTCATCGCCACGGCCGGGTTTCGCATGCGGCAGAAATGACCGGGAAGGGCTTACCCTGGCAGGGGTGTGACCCGTTATCTCTGCAGTTATCCACGTGAGCCGTCGTGCCCGGGCGGACCCGATCCTGTCACCGATCTCCCCAGGCAGGTGCAAAACCATATGATCCGGCCCAACGTACTCACATGGGATGGCGGAGGCACCGGGGGCGGAGGAACTGGAGTGGTTCCCTGAGACCCGGGCCTCCCTGCTGCGGAATCCGGTGATCCGGCTGCTCCTGCCCCTGGTCCTGGTGGGAATCTGTTACGCGTCCTGTTTCACATTCCTCCCGTACCGGAGCGCCC
>JAJRDC010000189.1 GCA_028678635.1 Methanomicrobiales archaeon | reverse complement strand
GGGGGTGAGGCGCAGTGATGAACGAGCGGAAAGGCCCGGGGCCCAGGAGCGGGCCGGCATTTGAGCGGGAACCGGCCCGGCGGGTTTTCTCCGCCGAGCTCCGGGAGACCCGCCACCAGTTCCGGGAGGGGGAGGACGAAAAAAGCCCCACCTACGTGCTCCTCCCCACCGGCGTCCGGGCGAACCGGATCTTCATTGCCGGCACCCTCACCGAGAAGGAGCGGCGGGGGGACCAGAATGCCTACTACCAGGCACGGATCGCGGATCCGACAGGCCTCTTCTTCCTGATGGCTGGCTCCTACCAGCCGGAGGCCATGCAGCAGATCGCCAAGATCGAGCCGCCACAGTTCGTCGCGGCGGTGGCAAAGCCCGGTGTCTTTGAGTCCCAGAGTGGGGCACTCCGTGTCTCGCTGCGGGCCGAGTCCGTCATTGTCGTGGAGAAGGATGTCCGAGACCTGTGGGTGCTGGACACGGCCCGGGCCACCCTGGACCGGGTGGAGAACCTGGGGAAGACACCGGACTCTGTGAAGGCCATCGAGATATATGCGCCTGACCCGGCAGTCTACCGACGGATGGCGTACGATGCGCTGGCGCAGATGAGGATCTGAAATCTTTTTTTCCGTCATTGAGGAAGAGGGCTGCAGGAAGGAACAGTAAATTATTCATGGATTATCTCCTTATCTTGAAATAGGTGGGATTCTTTTGGGCCTTTCCTATGAACCCCCGCAGATTGTTGCATTGAACAGTCAGGGCATTTTGCAGGGCATAGGAATGATCAACTGCACTTCAGGTTCCGGCACATCGGTGAATTGTACAAGTGGGCATACACCGGGGAATACAAACTCCGATTGCAGAAACGGGTGTGGTGCATATTATTTGACCGGGTATATCTGTGTGAGCGGATATGGAAAAGATGGAACAGCCCTTACCCAGTGCTGCAGCGGGGGATCTCCCATGGGAACACCGGGAACCTGCACCAATGGCCCCCAAGCCAATGCCAGCTGTGGAACTGGCACATATCCCGCCTGTTTTTGTTCGTGAAGGGCCAGCTGACGGATAAACATACGGTTTCGCCACGGGTATTAAATTCTTTCAACCCGAATGATTCCTCAAGGAAGGTTTCCCCGAGATGGAATCCCCGTCCTTTTCAAGGAAACCCTGCATAATACACCGCGGCCTGATCACGGGGATCATGCCCGGGGGGATCTGATCCATGGTCCTTGGACCTCTCAGGGAAACCCTGCGGGATCTTTTCACCGATCTCCGCAGCGTGAAGGAGCCCCCGGAACCCATCACCGTCATGGCCTCCTGGAGGGACCTGGGCTTTTTTTCCAAGTGCATCCGGCCCATGTGGCCCTGGATTGTGGTGGGGTTGGTTCTCACCCTCTTCAGCTCGCTGATCCGGGCCCTTGTCCCGCTCTCATCCAAGATCTTCTTTGATTTCATCCTTACCGGAACCACACCCACTGCGGAAACGTACTTCTCCACCTTCCCCTACATGCAGTGGCTGTACCCCATTATCGAGCCCGCATTCTCATCGGTCACCTATCTCGTGTTCCTTCTCATCGTCGCCGGGGGCATCACCGCCGTGCTGGAGCTGGTCCAGTCCTTTCTCACCATGCGGTTCAACCAGGAGCTCACCTACCGGCTCCAGACTGCCCTTTTCACCCATGTCCTCCGGTTCCCTGTCTCCTACTTCAAGAACACCCAGGTGGGGTACCTGGAGTCCCGCCTCTTCGGGGATGTCGGGGCTCTCTCGGGGCTCATCTCCCAGCTGACCTCCCTCTCCACCACGTTCTTCTTCCTCGTCTTCTCCTTAAACATCGTGCTCAAGATCTCTGTTCCGCTGACCCTCATCGCCGTTTCAGTGATCCCGGTCCTCCTCGTCATCAACTGGTACTTCACGAAGCGTCTGCGCTCCCTCACCTACACCACCATGGAGTCCTCGTCCCACCTTTCCGGCGACATCCAGGAGGTGATCAGCGGCATCGAGGTGGTGAAGGTCCATGCCGCCGAGGACCGTGAGATGGAACGGATCACGGACCGGCTCCGCCGCCTGATCCGGCTCAGCATCCGGGGCATGGTCATCTCCTCCACGGCCGGTTACCTCTCCCGGGGGGTCCGGGCCATCCCCACGTTCCTCATCATGATCATCGGTGCAAACGAGATCCTGGCAGGCCGGATGACCATCGGCGACTATGTTTCCTTCACCACGTACGTGGCCATGATGACCGGTGCCCTCTCAGCCCTTCTCTTTGCCCCCCTGAACCTGCAGGGGATCCTGATTCCCCTCGGGAGGATGCTGGAGCTCTTCCGGACTCTGCCCGAGTACGGCGGGGGCGAAGCCGCATCGGGTGGTTCAAGGCCGGACCGGGTCCAGGGCGAGATCGCGTTCAGGGACGTCTCCTTCGCGTACCGGAAGGAGGAGCCGGTGCTCTCGCACGTCAGCCTTACGGTGCAACCGGGCGAAGCCCTCGCCATTGCCGGACCCAGCGGGACCGGTAAAACCACGCTCATCAACTTGGTCCTCCGGTTCTACCTCCCCGATTCGGGGGCCGTACTCCTGGACGGGACCGACACCCGCACCCTGGACCCCCGCTGGCTCCGGTCCCGGATCTCGGTGGTCTCGCAGGAGATCTTCCTCTGGAATGCCTCAGTGGAGGAGAACATCCGGTACGGGCGGATCACCGCCACCCGCGGCGAGGTGGAGGAGGCGGCCCGCCGGGCCGGGATCCACGACGAGATACTGGCACTGCCGAAGGGCTACGACACGGTGGTGGGCGAGCGGGGGGCCACGCTCTCGGGGGGGCAGCGGCA
>JAJRDC010000309.1 GCA_028678635.1 Methanomicrobiales archaeon | reverse complement strand
GCGGCCGCAAGGAGCGGCAGGAGGAGGGGGAACGCGGAAAGATTCTGGAGTCCCCTCACCGCAACCTCCAGGAGCAGCGCAAACACCGTCGCAAGGAGGATGGTCCCCCAGCGGCTCCCTTCTTCCTTCACCGGAGCCGCCAGGTCGGCAGCATCGTTCAGGGGGACGTCCTCGTCCATCGATATGTCCCCATCCAGCGGAACCTCCGTGCCTGCGGGAGCTTCCATCTCCGGGGAGATTTCCGCTTCCGACAGTACTTCCACATCCCAGGGAACTTCCATACCTGTGGGAACCTACGCCTCCGCGCTTCACATACTTTACCGTTGCAGGAAGGGGCACGGGGATCGTCGATCCCGGTGATCTGCATGTGCCAGGGGAGCCTTCCCCGGGATCCATATCCTTTTCTCGGCAGCACGGCAACCTACCGGGGATACCGGTGCACTACCACCTCCTCCTCACCGACCACTGCAACCTCTGCTGCACCTACTGCCGCGGGAAGGCCTTCCTCCCTGACGATGCCCCGGCAGCGCCTGACCTGGACCTGGACTGGACCCTCCCCGAGGATCTCCGGGTTGACCTGGACCGGCTCTATGCCTTCCTGGCCAGGGACCCGTCGCCCGTCCTCACCTTCTACGGGGGCGAGCCCCTGCTGCGGACCGACCTGATCCGGGAGATCATGGACCATGCACCGGTGGAGCGGTTCCTGATCCAGACGAACGGCCTCCTCCTCTCCCGGGTTGATCCCGACCTGCTGCTGCGGTTCTCCACGATTCTCGTCTCCGTGGACGGTCCCCGGCACCTGACGGACGGCTACCGTGGAGAGGGCACCTACGATGGGGTGATGCGCGGGATTCGCCGCCTATGCTCGCTGGGGTACCGGGGCGAGGTGATCGCCCGGATGACGGTGGCGGAGGCGACCGACATCGAGGAGGCGGTGCTCCACCTGGCCGGGCACCGGGACCAGCCCTTCACCTCCCTCCACTGGCAGCTGGACGCCAACTTCTCGGAGGACTACCGGATGAGGGACTTTGATCGCTGGGCCAGGGACTCCTACCTCCCCGGCATCCGGAGGCTGGTGGAACGATGGGTGGAGGAGATGCGGGTGCACGGGAGGGTGCTCCGGTGGTACCCCTTCCTGGATACCACCGAGGACCTGCTGAGGGGACGGGGGAGTCCCCTCCGCTGCGGGTCGGGCCACTCCAACTACAGCATTCTCACGGATGGTTCCCTCGCCCCCTGCCCCATCATGGCGGGGATGCAGGCCCACTACGTCGGGCACATCGCCGGGAGCGATCCCCTCCATCTCCCCCTGGTGTCAGTCAACGGCGAGTGCACCACCTGTCACCTCCTCTCCTTCTGCGGCGGCAGGTGCCTCTACGCTTCCATCCTGAGGCCATGGCCGGAAGAGGCCCGGAAATCCGTCTGTGCCACTGTCCAGGGCCTCCACGATGCCCTCCAGGGGGCACTCCCGGAGATCCGGTCGCTGCTGGCCTCCGGGAGTATCCGGATGGAGGACTTTTTCCACGAGAAATACAACGGCTGCGAGATCATCCCGTAGCCGGTTGCTACGGGATCATCCCTTTCGTTGGCCGGTGCAGGATCGTCCCGGAGCGAGGATTCGGTCCCGGATCTGCACAGGGAACCGGATACGTTCCTCACCCCATCGTGTAAGGCCCAACCGTGAGGTTTATCATTCCCTGCTGACGAGATGGGAGCAATGGATCTTCCCGCACGTCTCCAGGCCCTGGAAGGGGAGGTGGGCAGGCTCTCTTCGGTCCAGAAGATCCTCCTCTCCACCGACGGTTCCGTCACCCAGATGCTGGAGGTGATCACCGGATCCCCCGTCCGGCTGGAGACCCACTCCCAGCAGGTGGAACCGGCTGATGGGGAGACGGCGGCGGTACTGCAGTGCCCTTTGGGGGAAGAGGTGAACCACCGGGTGGTGACGATCCGAGGCGACCCCGACGGCAAGGTGCTCCTCACCGCCGTCTCCCACGCCCTCGTCTCCCGCCTCCCCCTGGAATTCCGGGAGGACCTGATGCGGGCCGATATCCCCATCGGGAAGATCCTGCTGCGCCACCGGATCGAGGCCCGCCGCGAGATCCGGGAGATCCGGTCCGCACCTGCCGATCCGGGGACGGCGGGGATCCTGGGGATCCTGCGAGGGGAGCCGGTCCTCTCCCGGAGGTACGAGATCATCCATGGGGGTTCCCCCCTCCTCTCCATCCGGGAACAGTTCCCGTACCATGCCTTCCTGGATGAGCGGCGGGTGATCGTGGATGCACCCTCCCGGATCCACCTGACCCTCATCGACCTGCACGGGGGCCTTGGGCGGGTGGACGGATCCGTGGGGCTGGCCCTGGAGGAGCCCCGCCTGCTGCTGGAGGCCTCCCTCTCCCCGCAGTGCCAGGTGACAGGCGGCGAACCCTGGGCAGCGGAGGTGATCCGGGAGGTGGGGCGGCGTGTGGTGGAGGCGATCCGGGCCCGGGCCCCTGCCCGCTTCAGGATCCGGGAATCGGTTCCCAGGCACGTGGGCCTGGGGAGCGGTACCCAGATGGCCCTCTCGGCGGGGCGGGCGCTCACCACCCTCCACGGGAAGGAGGTACCGGTCCGGGAGCTGGCCCGGATCTCCGGAAGGGGCGGAACCTCGGGTATCGGCACCGCTGCCTTCGAACACGGGGGGTTTGTCGTGGACGGGGGCCACTCCTTCGGCACGGGCCGGGAGAAGCAGGACTTCCGGCCCTCCTCCGCATCCACAGGCGTGCCCCCCGCACCGGTCATCGCCCGCCATCCCTTCCCCGAGGACTGGAAGGTCGTGCTGGCCATTCCCCGCGCAATCCCGGGGGCCAGCGGGGGCCGGGAGCGGGAGATCTTCCGCACCCACTGCCCGGTGGACCCCGGAGAGGTGCAGGCCGTCTGCCGGGAGGTGCTGGTGCGGATGCTTCCGGGTATCGCGGAGCGGGACCTGGACCTCTTCGGCGCGTCGGTGAACCGGATCCAGGAACTGGGCTTTAAGAGGGTGGAGGTCCGCCTCCAGGACCCGGCCATCCGCGACCTTTCGGCTACCATGAGGACAGCCGGTGCAGCCTGTGCCGGCCTCTCCTCTTTCGGCCCGGCGGTGTATGCCATCACCGATACCGGTGCCCGGGAGGTGGAGGCAGCTGCCCGCTCGTTCATGGAGGCATCCGGCGGGGGATCCACCTGGATCACCCGGGCCCGGAACAGCGGGGCACGGATCCGGGTCGCCTGATGATGTGGAAAGACCCTCCCCCTCCCCATCCCTGTCGGATTTCCCGAGCTCATGCGTTCCGGTGAGACGCTCTCGGGGGCTCGCCGCCCCCGCCGCGTGGGCACCCCCGCCGGTTCATTGTCATCTGTGATCTCGTTGCCCTGAAACACCGACCATCTGGCTATCCTCACGGGGGAGGGCCCGGGAGGGGGTTTCCCCCCTCCCGCCGGATGGAACGGGAACCGGGAGGCTTCCACACTCCCCTCACCGTGTGGAGCTCACCCGCGGGTATCAAGTGATCCGGGGGCGATGCTTCCGGGAGTGCAGGAGGGGCGTGGGACGGGAATGGCGCCGGTGATCGAGGCCCGGGGGCTCACGAAACGGTTCGGGGAATTCACTGCCGTGGACCATGTCACCTTCCGGGTGGAGCCGGGCGAGGTCTTCGGCTTCCTGGGCCCCAACGGTGCCGGGAAGACCACCACCATGCGGATGATCCAGTGCGTCTCACCGAAAACGGAGGGGAGCCTGCAGGTCTTCGGGATGGAGGTGGACGGGCACGAGTCCGAGATCAAGCGCCGGATAGGATTCGTGCCCCAGGAGAACAACCTGGACCCGGACTTCACGGTGTACATGAACCTGCTGGTCTACTCCCGGTACTTCGACATCCCCCGGGAGGAGGCGGATCCCATGATCCGGGAACTCCTGTCCTTTGTCGAGCTCTCGGAGAAGCGGGACACCCCCATCGAGAAGCTCTCCGGCGGCATGAAGCGGCGGCTGATCCTGGCCCGTGCACTGATCAACCAGCCTCAGCTCCTGATCCTGGACGAGCCCACGGTGGGGCTGGACCCCCAGGCCCGGCACCTGATCTGGGAGCGGCTCAGGGAACTCCGCAGCCGGGGGAACACCATCGTCCTCACCACCCACTACCTGGAGGAGGCCGAACGTCTCTGCGACCGGCTGGTGATCATGGACCGGGGCGGGATCCTGGTGGAGGGTCAGCCCCGGGACCTGGTCCTGAAGCATGCAGGCACCCATGTCGTGGAGACCGACGACACCCCCGAGGTCCGGCAGTGCCTGGAACGGCTGGGGACACGGTACGAGTCCATCGGCGGCATGATCCAGGCCTACACGGATGCACCCCGGGACGTGACCCGGACGCTGGTCGGGGAGTGCCAGCTAGGGCACGTGGCGGCCCGCCCGGCAACCCTGGAGGACGTCTTCCTGCGCCTCACCGGGAGGAAGCTGCGTGAATAATCCCCTCCGCTTCCTGGCCCTCCCCCGGCTCACCCCCCGGGTCTTTCACGTCTGGCAGAGGAACCGGGACGTGTTTGTGAAGACCTACCGGGTGAACTTCCTGCCACCGTTTCTCGAGCCCATCCTCTACCTCCTCTCCCTGGGATTTGGGGTGGGCAGCTTCATCCCGGAGATCGCGGGGGTCTCCTACGCGCAGTACATCGCTCCGGCACTCGTCTCCATCTCCATCATGAATGCCGGGTTCTTCGAATGCACCTACGCAAGCTACGTGAGGATGTACTACCAGAAGACCTTCGATGCCATCATTGCAACGCCCCTCACCATTGACGAGGTGATCGTGGGGGAGATCCTCTGGGGTGCAACCCGTGCATTCATCAATACCCTCATCATGCTCCCGGTGCTCTTCCTCTTCGGCGTGCTCGACCTCCCGTGGTCGCTGCTCGTCATCCCCTTTGCGATCTGGGCCGGGCTCCTCTTCGCCGCCATCGGCATGTGCTTCACGGCGCTCACCCCCGGGATCGATACCCTGAACCTGCCCACCTTCCTCTTCATCACACCCATGTTCCTCTTCTCGGGGACCTTCTTCCCCCTGACGCTCCTCCCGAAGTTTGTCCAGTACCTGGCGGTGGCACTCCTGCCACTCACCCACGTGGTGACGGTGATCCGATCCCTGACTCTCGGGATCCCGTCGCCCCTCCTCCCGGTTTCCCTGGTCTGGCTCTCCGCGGCCACGGTCCTCGCCTTTCTCCTGGCCGTGAACCTGATGAAGCGGCGCCTGGTGGTCTAGCCGGCCGGGCAGCCCCCGGCGCTAGAGAGATTTGCGCTCGTCAGAATAGTACTTCCGCAGGAATTCCCGGACCTTCTCGGACTCGATCCAGCCCCGGTCCAGCTGGTCGATGATCCCGTTGATGATCCTGGCCTGGTCCTGGATCTTCCGTGCCGCGGGATCCTGGATCAGGTCCGAAAGGCCGACGATGACGGTGAGGGGGTTCCGGATGTGGTCGCCCAGAATGGCGAACTGTTCGATGTTCTTCTCGATCTGCTCGAAGGCCTTGCGCTTCTGCTCCTCGTATAGCCTCCGGGCCAGAATCTCCTCCCGCAGCTGCTCGTTGGTCCGCGAGAGTTCCGCGGTCCTGGCCGAGACCAGGTCCTCGAGGTGGGACCGGTATTCCTCCAGCTCAGCCTCTGCCCTCTTCCGGTCGGTGATCTCCCGGACAATGGCCAGCGCCTCGCCCTCCCCGCTCTTCACCACCCGGACCTCGAAGTACCGGTCCGCACCAGAGATCCTTGCCTTGAACTCGAAGATGAACGGGCGGATGATCGTCTCAAGGGGACCGAGCACCGGGAGATCACCCGGCGCAGGAGCCGGGGAGATGAGCTCGTAGGTCTCGCCGATCTCCTCCAGCTGCCTGCCCGCCAGCTCGGCGATGGCCTTCTCGGCCATCCCTGCGGCTTCCGCCGAGGTGAGGTCCTCCGAGATCCCCGGATGGTTCAGCTGGAACATCGTGTCCGGCATGGCATTGATCAGGGCCCGGTTCTTCTCCTCGTTCCGCTGGATCTGCAGCTGCGCACGTTCCAGGGCTGCGAGCGTCTGGTTGATGTTCGCCGTGAGCTGGGTCAGCTCGTCATCCCCCTCACCCGGCGAGAGACGGGCTGCCAGGTTCCGGGTCTTCCCTATCTGGGCCACGTCCTGGCTGAGCCGCGAGATGGGGGCGAGCACCGACCGCTCCAGGAAGTAGAGGTACGCCATGCCAAAGACGGTGACGAGCGCCACAAAGCAGAGCAGGAAGAACTGGAGGGTGGCCACTCCCCGGGAATAGATGGTACGGGGCATCACCGTCCGGGCAACGAGTGCCGGGGCATCGTACAGGTCCCGGATCACCCGGTAGCCGGCAATCGTGTTGTCGGGCAGGGTTTTTATCAGGATTTCATCCCCGGGTGCTCCGAAAACGAAGGTGTCCCGGACCTCTGCAGGTACTGCCGCGCTCCCTGCCGGGAGCAGCTGGGCCTGGAGGCTGGTCAGCCGGGCGATCCGCTGGACCTCGGCACTGTCCAGGTACCGCCCCGTGATCAGGGTGCCCCGGACCACGCTCGTGTAGTCACTGGTGGTAATAGGGGCGGATGCCACCATCACCGGCCCTGACGGAAGCATCATGATTGCCGTCGTGCTGCTGTTCGCCAGGTTGAAGGTGCGCAGCGCCGGATTCCCGGCCACCATGTCAGCCACGAATGTGGGCAGGGGCACCTCCTCCCCCTTCTGCAGGTCGAAGGCTCTGGCAAAGAAGATCCCGCCGGAGGTGTTGGTAAAGACCACGAAGTTGATCCGCCGGTTGAGCAGGGTTTCGTTACCGAATGTCGTGTCGATATAATTCGTGTTCCGGTCCCGCATGAACGTATACGTATCATCCCGGGGAGCCCAGGCACGGACCGAGGTCTCGAGGATGCTCCGGTCTTCATCAAGGGCACCCATGAACCGGTTCAGGTTCTGCTCGGTGGTCTGCTCCTCCAGGGCCACGAATGAACCGAGGACAATCAGCTGGGTAATGGCCCAGAACGTAACGAGGATGCAGAGGATGGATACTCCGTAGATGATCAGGGTTTTCCTGCGCAGGTCCATGGACCACCGGCGGACGGAGACAGGGCCCGGCCGTTATGCTAGAGGTACCTGCCAGGGAATGAAATATCTTCCCCCGCCGCCGCCGGCAACTGGCTCTTGAACCGACGGGGACGATCGCCATCCCGATGGGCGACGGAGTGCAGGGAGGATCTCTCCTGATCTCCGGTGGAGAACCCGGCAAGGGATCCAGGGTTTTCCTCTGTCACCTTCTTCACCCCCGCGGACGCCGCTCACCATGGCGCGAAGGGAAGGGTTTTCTCCCGCTCCGGCGAAGATCCCGGCATGGGTGTCAGGTGCGTCGAACTCCCCGGGATCGGCACGAAGTACGAACTGGAAACAGAGAAGGGGGACCGGGTGGCCATCATCTTCCTCCCGTCCCGCCACTTCCAGCTCTATGTGCAGCAGAAGGGCAGTGCCGCTCCGTCCGCCGCCGAGATCTCCCCCTCGGAGGCGAGGCGCCTGGGGAGCCTTCTCTCGGGTGCCATCATCGAGGCCGAGAAGGAGGCGGTGGAGATCGCGTTCTCTGCCCTCGCCGACCTTCGGATCCGGGTCCACACCTACCTGATCCGGGGGAACCTGGCCGGGAAATCCATCGCCGACCTGCAGGTGCGCACCCGCACCGGAGCCACCATCGTGGCGGTCTCCCGGAAGGGGCAGAACACCGTCTCCCCGGCCCCTTCCTTTACCTTCTACGAGGGTGACATCGCGGTGGTTATCGGGGAGACGGAGCAGCTGCAGGAGTTCGAGCGGAAGGTCCTGGAATCATAGATGGAAGAGATCGCCCTCGCCCTGGCCTGCTGCCTGGCCCTGGCCTTCATATCCAAGCGGTGGTCCCTCCCTGCCATCCCCTTCTACATCCTTGCCGGGGTGGCACTGGGAGAGAGCGGCTTCGGCCTGGTCCCCGCCGACGAGTTCACCGCGTACCTCTCGTACCTGGGCCTCATCTTCCTCCTCTTCTACGTGGGCCTGGAGATCCGGCCGAAGAGCCTGCTCCGCCAGGGCACACCCCTCCTGATCTCCGGTGTCATTGACCTGAACGTGAACTTCCTCCTGGCCTTCGTCGGAGCGCTGGCGCTGGGGTTTTCCCTCCCGGACGCCCTTGTGATCGGGGCCGCCCTCTATGTCTCCTCCTCAGCCATCGCCGTCGCGTCGCTCGTGGAGAACCGGAAGCTGCTCCTGCCCGAGTCCGAGACGATCGTCTGGCTGATGGTCATCGAGGATGTGATCCTGATCCTCCTCCTCTCCCTCTTCACGGCAGGGGGGGAAAATCCCCTCGCCATGCTCGCCACCATCGCGGTGGTCGCGATCGTACTCTTCGCAGCGGTGCGGGCAGGGAAGCCCTTCCTCCGTTCCCTCCTCACCCGGGATGATGAGATCCCTGTCCTTTTCACCTTCACCGCCGTCGTCTCGACGCTCTACATTTCCAAGCTCCTGAAGATCCCCGAAGCGCTCGTGGCCATCCTGCTGGGTGCTTCCCTGGCCTCCACGGGTGCCCCCCTCCTGGAGCGGCTCTCCCAGCCGTTCCGCGACGTCTTCCTCGTCCTTTTCTTCGTGTTTTTCGGGATCACCGTTGACTTCTCGGGGACCTCGTCACTCGTCCCCATCGTTGCCATGACCGTGGTTGCCATCGGGTCGAAGATCCTCACAGGCCTCCTCGTGGGCCGGATCCTGCACGGATCTTATGCCGCCGGGATGGAGATCGGGTCCACCATCATTGCCAGGGGTGAATTCTCCATCGCCTTTGCCGCCATCTATGGATCGGGAGCTATCTCGGCCCTCCTTGCCGCCGTCGTGATCATCACCTCCCTCACGGGATCCTTCACCGCACGGTTCAGCGACCGGCTGAAGGGATTCCTCCCCACGGCCAGAGCGGCAGGAACGGAACCGTGACCGGTGCAGGATCCGGGTCTCTACGCAGGACGCACCGGGCCGGCCCGCCTGCGGAATCGCTGCGCCTTGTCATTGACGGCAACGAGATCCCGGTCACCGTCCATCGGCGGGCCGTGCGGCTCCTCCGGCTCAGGGTGATGCCGGACGGAACCCTCACGGTGACCTGTCCCCGCCACAGCGACGTGGAAGGATTCCTCCGGGAGAAGGAACGGTGGATCCGGAGGAAACGGGAGGAGGTCCTCCGTCTCGCGGCATCGCCCGAGGGATCCATGCACCGCATCCTGCTGGACGGGGAATTCTGTGCCCTCTGTCACGGTTCCTTGTGCCGATCAGCGGGTGGTATCGTCTGCTACACAACCCCTGCAGCCCTCCGGCGCTGGCTCGTTGGCCGGCTCCGGTCCGACCTGAAGGAGCGGGTGGCAGCGCAGGCTGCACGGATCGGGGTCCGTGCTC
>JAJRDC010000132.1 GCA_028678635.1 Methanomicrobiales archaeon | reverse complement strand
TAACCTCGCTCTGCCCCGGGGTGGCGGATTCGCTCCCGGGGAGGCGTTTCCAGCGTGCATCACGCCAGTCTGCCATACGGGAGCGTGGGAAGAGGGATGGCGTAAAGGTATGCTTGAAAATCGGGAGACCTGGCACTATCCGGTGACGGATGGGCTTGGTAAGGAAAAAAACGAGGGGCCCTTTTCAGTAGTTCTCGCAGAACACCTCGAAGTAGCTCCGGGGATGGGCACACGTCGGGCATTTTTCGGGGGCCCCGGTCCCCGGGAGCACGAGGCCGCAGTTCCTGCACTTCCACTGGACTGCCGTAGCTTTCTGGAAAACCGTGCCATTCTCCACGCTCCCGAGCAGTTTCCGGTAGCGCCGTTCATGGGATGATTCCACCTTCGCGACCTGCCGGAACCTTCGTGCCACCTCGGGAAGCCCTTCCTTCTCTGCCGTTTCAGCAAAACCCGGATACAGCGTCCCCCACTCCAGTTTCTCCCCCTCTGCCGCCGCAAGGAGGTTCTCCTTTGTGGTTCCGATCACGCCAGCCGGAAAGGCGGCGGTGAACTCAACGCTTCCGCCCTCGAGGAGGGTGAAGAAGAGGTTCGCGTGTTCCCTCTCATTGTCCGAGGTCTCCTGGAAGATAGCCGAGATCTGCTCGTAGCCCTCCTTCCGGGCAGTTTCGGCAAAGAAACTGTACCGGGTCCGGGCCTGCGATTCGCCGGCAAATGCCGCGAGAAGGTTCTTCTCGGTACTGCTGCCTTTCAGTTTCATGGCTGTCATCCTCTGCACAATCCCGTTCGCACGCGGTGCACATATGGGTATGCGATCCCTCGCTTTCTGGAAAGTTACGCGTGTTTCGTTATCGGCATCCACAGCGGACGGATTGCCGGGTCTCTTCGTATCCGGCAGTACTGCCGAGGCCATCGCAGTACAGCTCTGGAACAGGATCAGAAATGATCTCCCTCACTGCCTGGGAAACGCGTTGTGTGAGATGTGGCGGTTGATGCTGAGGAAGGGCCCTAGTTCAGGACCTGACTATTCTCTGCAGCACCGTTGGTTAGGCCGTCTGCGGATGCCGGTGGCAGGTGAACCCCCCGCCCTCCTTGGGATTGCCTGCTGCTCGTCAGGAAAGAGAACTCAGGATCACGCCGGGGACGCGGGAGCTGCTGCCCCCTTTTTCCCCCACCACATCCCCCACTTCACCAGTTCCGGTATCACGAACGCCGTGGATGCGAGGACCATCACGATCACCCAGTCGGTGAGGTCAAGGGGAACCGTGTCGAAGACGGGCCCCGCGGGGGCCCATTCCGTGACGAGGACCGTGGTCGCGAGGCCGAAGAGGAAGGCGGCCCAGAGCCAGCGGTTGCGGAAGAGGCCGGTTTTAAGCACCGGGGTATTCCCGGAACCACTGGAGGAGAAGGCGAAGAACTGCTGGTACATGATGATCACGCAGAACGCCATGGTCCCGGCCTTCGCAGCCATCGCGGGCCTGCCCCCCAGGTACCACAGGTAGGCGCCGAGAACCACGATAGCCATGAGGAGGCCGACCAGCACCATCCTGAGGGCAAGGCGCGGGGTCACGATACGGCCCTTCGGGTCCAGGGGCGGGCGTTTCATGATGTCGGGATCGCCGGGGTTCATGGCCAGTGCCAGCGCCGGCGGGCTGTCGGTGATGATGTTCATCCAGAGGATCTGGATGGGGGTGATGGGGGAGAGGAATCCCGCGGCGATGGCAGTGAAGATTGTGATCAGTTCACCGATGTTGCAGGAGAGGAGATAGTCCACAGCCTTTAAAATGTTCGCATAGATCACGCGCCCCTCCTCCACGGCCCGCTCGATGGAGGCGAAATTATCGTCGGTGATCACCATGTCGCTCGCCTCCTTCGTCACCTCGGTGCCTGTGATCCCCATGGCCACACCGATGTCGGCCCTCTTGATAGCCGGGGCATCGTTCACCCCGTCGCCGGTCATGGCCACGACCTCGTCCCGGGACTTCAGGGCGTCGACGATGCGGAGCTTGTGCTCGGGGGAGACCCGGGCGTAGACCCCCACGTGTTCAACAAGACCCTTCAGTTCTTCCTGGCTGGCGGTATCCAGCTCGGACCCGGTCATGATCCCGCCGGCCCCGCCATAGTCCAGGTTCAGCTCCCGGGCCACAGCCCCTGCTGTGGTGGGATTGTCGCCGGTGATCATGACGACCCGTACGCCCGCTTCATGGCAGGCCTGCACCGCGGCCTTTGCCTCTGCCCGCGGGGGGTCCATCATGCCGGCCAGGCCGATGAAAACCAGATCCGTCTCCACTGCAGCATCCGGGATCCCGGGATCGGGGAGGTCACGGTACGCAAAGCCCAGGACCCGGAGGGACTCTGAGGCCATGGCGGTGGTGGCCGAGAGAACCGCCTCCCGGTCGGCCGGGGTGAGGGGTTTCTCTTCGCTGCCATGGAGCACCCGCGAACACCTCCCGATGAGCACCTCGGGCGCGCCCTTGACGTAGGCCCGGTTTCGGTGGTCCAGGGTGCGGATCACCGTCATCATCTTCCGGGCCGAGTCGAAGGGGATCTCCCGGACAAAGGCGTGGACTGCGAGAAGCCGGCCCAGCCCGAGCCCCGCCTTCGCCGCAACAACAAGGAGGCACGCCTCGGTGGGATCGCCCAGGATTGTCCCCCTGCCGGACTCCGGGTCAACCGTCAGGCTGCTGTTGTTACAGAGGACACCGGTCTCCAGCAGCTCCTTCAACCCGGGAACGGCGAGGGCTGCTTCGGTACCCCCATCCCTCTCGTTGATGAACTCCCCCCGCAC
>JAJRDC010000125.1 GCA_028678635.1 Methanomicrobiales archaeon | reverse complement strand
CCACACTCTGACCCAGAGTAGCCCACGATCTCGATCTCCACGGGAGCTGCCATCCCAGTACCCGGGGAGGCCGGGCATATAGAATGGTTACGGTGTTTCCGCCCGAACCATCGCATAACCGCCCCTTTTTTTACCCGGAACGTGCAATGATCCACCGTTGAGGATTCCCCCGTGGGGGACTCGCGGGAATCCGGTGCAGTGGCAGGTGCGCGTGGCTCCATGAGCATTTTTTCCTGGAAGAAAGACGGGGACCGCCTGACCCGCGAGGGAGAAACGCTTGCCGATCAGGGCAAGTACGACGAGGCACTGGTGCTCTTTTCCCGTGCCCTGGAGGCTGCCCCGGGTGACTGGGAACTCTGGCTGAAAAAGGCCCTGGCCCAGAAGGCGATGGGGGATCTGGACGGGGCACTCCAGTCCCTTGACCAGGCGCTTTCCCTCTCACCGGACCAGTCGCAGCTGTGGTACCAGAAGGGGCTCGTCCTGTCCCGGCTGAACCGGGTGGAGGAAGCCCTTCCCTGCTTTGACCGGGTCATCGCGCTCAACCCTGGCCATGCGGTGGTTGCCTGGTACGAGAAGGGTGTCGGCCTGGGCAAGCTGGGGAGGTACGAGGAGGCCCTGGAGTCCTGGGACCAGGCAATCCAGAAGGATCCCAAGTACGCCGTTGCGTACTACAGCAGGGGAATCGTCCTCGCATTCCTGGGGAGGTACGAGGAGGCACTGACCAGTTTCGACCGTGCACTGGAGGCGTTCCCCAGGAGTGCGGACCTCTGGTACCAGAAGGGCCTCGCGCTGGAGCGGATGGAACGCCACGACCGGGCCCTGAAGAGTTTCGAGATGGCCCTGTCCATCGATCCCCGGCACATCGATGCCGGCATCGAGATGGGGATGCGCCTGGAACGGCTGGGATCCTACGAGCGGGCGCTGACATACTACGACCGTGTGCTCCGGATCGATCCACAGAATGCCCGGGCATGGTACGAGAAGGGTACCACGCTCCAGAAGATGGGAAAACACGGGGACGCACTGGTCTGTTTCGACAAGGCCCTGTCCCAGAACCCGGACAGCATCATCGTCCTCTTCAACAAGGGGATGGTACTTGTCACCCTGGGGAGAACTGCCGAAGCCATCCAGACCTTCGATGCAGCCCTCGCCGTGCAGGACGTGGCGGAGATCCGGAAGATCCGGGACGCCCTGGCCAACTTCGGTTAAAGGCCGGTATTTCAGCGCAGGGGAACCGGGCGAAAAAAAACGGATCTTATTTCCGCCTCATCATCAGCTCGAAGTCCTCCAGGAGCGCCTGGAGATCCTCCTCGTGCTCCACCTCCTGCTGGAGGATGGTGAGGACGATATTGTAGGTGACCGGGTCCTTGTCCTTTGTGATGCCCAGGAGCTTGTTGTACACCGTGATGGCGCACTGCTCGCCTTTGATGTTCTGCTCAAGGACGTTCTTCACAAAGGGATCTGTGGGGGCTTCGTAGCCGCAGTTGGTGAGCTTCATCCATTCCGCAGGGGCCAGGGGCGGGGTTCCGCCCAGCTGGATGATCCGGGTGGTGAGGAGGACGGAATGGTTCAGCTCTTCGGTGGCATGGAGGGTCAGCTCGGCGATGACCGCCTCCTTGTTGGGCCCCCGCACCACCTTGGAGCCGATCCAGTACTGGTAATAGGCCAGCCACTCGTCCGAGAAGGCCTTGTACAGCAGGCCCAGCAGTTCCTTCACATCCATTCCGACAATGGTGGTTCCTTTCGTTCCCATTCGGGGTTCACCTCAGTTCCGATCCTACCTCTCTCTCACGGGGTCTGATAATGGTTCTCCTGTCCTGTCCTGCCCGGCCCATTCAGTCGGTGACAGCCCTGACGATCGCAATGGCGACGATCGCCCCGGCGATCACGAACGCGATGAGCACCAGGAGATTGATGGCCTGTCCTGCCATCAGGTACGGGGCCTGCAGGGGGCCCTGGAAGGTGATGCCCAGGCCCCCGGTGGCAGGGAGGTACATATACTGGAAGATCAGGTAGCCGCCGATGGCCCCTGCCACGATCGCCGCCGCGGCGAGCGGCAGGTGGAGGACCTTCAAGAGGATCAATCCTCCCTGAGGGATTTCAGGGGGTGGGGGGTCCTTCCCGCTCGTAGATCTTCACGGGCCGGGGGAGGATACCGGGCCGTCCATCGGTCATCAGGCTGGTGTAGGAAAGGACATGGACATGATACTCCAGGTAGCCCCGGATGAACTCGGAGAGCCCCCGGCTCCGTCTGCCAAGGACCAGGATCACGAAGAACTGGACACACATGCAGAGGCCGGCGATGATGCCGTAGACAGCTGCCACGATCCCGATCAGAATGCTGTACACGATACGGATCAGGAGTTCAATCCTTCCGGCACTCTTCTCGTACGCAAAGAGCTCTTTCAGGGATTCCCCGGATGTATCCATGCAGATCACTCCTGAGTCAACCCCCACCCCATTAGGTGTTTCGACCGGTTCACCGGATCCGCATCCTTGATGGGCCGGGACGGTACAGGAGAGGATGATGCAACATCCGCATGCCTGGTCCCTGCTTCCTGCCCTCGTCCTGATCCTGGTTCTTGCTCTTGTGATAACCGGGTGCTCTGAATCACCGGCAGGAGCACCAGCCACGTCACCCCCCGCGACAACGACCGCAGGAACACCTTCCCCATCCCCCTCCTCCACGCCAGCGGCCGTGTCACCCCCGACTTCGGTGCAGCAAAGTACCGTCTCCGCCGCAGCCCCCTATCCGGACCCCCAGCCCTATGAGATCTCGCCCCGTTTCGTGACGAACATTGCCGAGTACGGGGAAGGAGGAAAGCCACTCGTCACCTTCCACGATGCCACTTACCCCCTGAAATACCATTCCGAAGCCCTTGTTGCTGACGTGGTGAAGGCACCTCTCGTCATTACGTTCACGGTGACACCGGGGAATCCCAATCCCAACTACTGTTTCTTCATCCTCACCGTCAGGGATGCGGGTTCCGGCACCGTGATCGGGCAGGAAGGCTTCAACCGGGCGTTCTCCAGCGAGACCACGAAGAAGATGGCCTTCACGGCGCCGGGGAGGTATCACCTGACCCTCCACGGGGCCCTGGTGGATGTCCGGCTGAAGCTCCAGGCCGGGGGATGACCCCGGACCCATTCATCACTTTTTGAAAGGTGTCAGATAGGTTATTACCCTGTAGGGATGAGGGGAAGTCTATGGTATCGACTGTCTCGATTGGATTGGCGTTCATCATCGCGCTGATCGTCTCCACGATTATCATCTTCGTCATCACAAAATTGTTCGGTCAGTCAGAAGGGATCATCACCGCAATCATCGCTGCCCTTGCAGGCACGGTGATTTACACGATCGTCCTGTACCTGCTGGGGAACGGATTTATCGCCGCATTCATCGCGGGGATCATCTGGCTGGTGGCCCTGCAGTTCCTGTACGCTATCGGCTGGATCAAGGCCCTGCTTATTGCCGTGATCGTGTGGATTGTGACATCCCTCATCAGCCCGTTCCTGCCCACCCTCGCCGGTCCCATCTGAAGCATTCAGCCAGGCTGCCCCAGAGGAAGGCCGGCGTGATCGCGGTCTGCAACGGGACGGGTTCCCCTGCGGTTCCCGTTGTCAACTCTTTTTTCCCGCCCCTGAGCCGCAGGGAAACACGACGGCCGGCGGTTCTCCTCCCTGACGGCTGTTTTCCGTGTCGTTGGAATACCATACTCCTGTGCTCCGGTTTCCCACCCCAGTAGCCCGGGATTGGCCGCCGGAAGCCTGGACACGCCAGAAAAAGGGGGGGGTAATCACGGGCTTCCTGCCAGCCGGATCTCCAGGTAGGGCCGGAGAGCCGCGACGGCTTCCCGTGAAGCAAACGCCGTGGGGGTGATATCGGTGGGACCGTTCTCTGCAGAGAGGAGGATCCAGCCCCGGTTCGGTGCTCCTGAGAGGAAGGATCCCACATCGGCGGTCACGTTCCACGCGTACCAGCCCTCTTCCACGCCGACGGGTGTCACGGCAGTATGCTGGGAGGCGTAGTTCCCGCCAGGGTACCACCCCGACGCCCATGACGGGGCGGCGGTATCGGGCCGGCTGAAGGTGGCCCCGGTCTCTTTCCAGTCCACGAGCATCCGGAAGGCTGACACCCGCTCGTCATGGATGGTCGTGTGGTAAAGGTGGAGGGTAGCGTTCCTGACAAGCGCCGGGGGGAGCGGGGGCAGGTCTGCGGAGAGGAGGGTTCCCTTCCAGTAGAGGAGACCGCCCGCGCCTCCCACCTGGCCCCTCACGACGGAGAGGCCGGTGCCGGCCCCGAGGTTCACGTCCCTGACCGGGACCCTCCTCCCGTTCCTGTCAAGGACTGTCGTGAAGCCGGAATCCACGTAGGTGTCCGCGGTCACCGGTATCCGGTCCGGGATCACGAGGGCCGCCAGGGTGTCGGTCCCGGTGCCCAGTTCATCGTCCGTGACCGTGACGGTGACGGTGTACGTGCCGGGGGCAGCGTACGCGTGGGAGAGGGTGAAGCCTTTCCCGGACAGGGGCAGGGGAAGGATCCCTGTGCCATCGCCATAGTCAACGGTGGCGGTCCATGTGTCGGCACCGGGATCCGTGAATGTCCCGGACCCGGCAAGGGAGACGTCCTGGTTCAGGAAGGCATCCAGACCGGCATCCACGACTGGCGCCACGTTCAGGACAGTGACGGTGAGCTCGTCCGCCGCGGTGTTCCCCTCCACGTTCGTGACGGTCACTGTCACCGTGTACACGCCGTTGTCACCGTAGGTATGACCGAGGGAGAACGCATGGTCTTCCAGGGCGAGGGGGACGACCCCGGATCCGTCACCGTAGTCCACCGTCGCGATCCATGCCGCCGACGAGGGATCCGTGAAGCTCCCGGAACCGGTGAACGGGCTCCCCTCGTCCACGGTGGCATCCACGCCGGCATTGACGATGAAGCCGGGGATCACCGCCTGGTAGACGGCCGTCAGATCGGTGACGGCATCGGCCGTGAACCGGATCACCCGCCCTCCCTGCGGGACCCCGTTCCGCTCCCAGCGCAGGAACCGGAGCGTCCCGGCCCCATCGGCGATCTCGGCCGGGGCCTCGGCCTCGACCTCAGCCCCGGCTTCCACGGAAACGCTCAGGGGCGTACGGTCCTCGATGGTCCTCCCTGCCGAGACGACCCGGAACGTCCCCTCCAGGGGTTCACCCGCGGGACCCGTTGCGAGAACCGTCAGTTCCACCTGGCCGGGGAGGGTGAACGTGGGGAGTACCGTGACGGTGAGGGAGCTTTCGCCGGTCATTCCGGAACTGTCCCGGGCTGTCAGTGTCAGGCGATGGACCCCCGGGGAGAGGAGGCTCGCCTGGAACGTCTCGCCGGTTCCCAGGGGCCCGTCGATGTCCGAGGTCCAGGTGAGGCCCGTGCCACTCACGGAGCCGTCCTCCGGATCCACGGCAAATCCCCCGATGGATGCGCCGGTTCCGGCCGGGAAGATGACGTCATCACCAGCGGCGATGACGGCCAGCGGGATCTTGGGAGGTACATGGAACGGGCCGGCGGTTGCGAGCGCGGTGTTCACCCCGTCGCTCACCATCACGCGGAGGTAGGCATCATCGGTCCCCGGGAGCCGGGAGGTATCCAGGAGATGCACCTGTTCGGTGAGGGAGACGGCCACGTTCCGCCAGGAGTTTCCGCCGTCTGCGCTGTACTGGATCCGGGATGTGAGCGTGTCCCCATCCGGGTCACCGGCGGTCCACGCGATCACCTGTTGGCCGATAAGGGAGGTGCCCGGTGCAGGGGCGGTGAAGGCCACGAATGGCGGATTCGGGCTCACCGGGATCTCTGCCAAGGTATCCCCGGAACGGACCACCCGCACCAGGTCCGTCCCCTCCACCCAGGGGACAAAGACCAGGAAGAAGGAACCCGGAACCTCAAGGTTTGCCGAGAACTCCCGGGGCTCGAAGGAGTACTGGGAGAGCCGTGTCGCCGTGGACCCGTTCCAGAGCTCCACCGCGTAGTGGCCGGGTTCCGGCGGGACGGGATCCATCCTGTCCATAAAGCGGTAGAGCGGCAGGATATTCGCGGTTTCCTGGCCGACCGTGCCCTCGATGATCCCTGACACTTCCACGAACTCGCGGGGCTCGTTCGGGCCCTGTCCCGGGGCGATACCGGCCTCCAGCTTGTTGAAGAGTGCCCGGGAGGTGTACGGCCCGATCCACAGGTTGGACTGGTAGGTCATGATGTCAAAGTTGAACCGGGGGATGGCCAGGTTCCGCTCGGAATCAAATCCCGCGTCACCGATGAAACCCCCGACAGGCCGGTAATTGCTGTCCACCTGCTTCTCGCCCCCGCCGGGGGAGGCGGCGTGGCGCCGGTTGTAGTTGTGGGCCAGCTCGTGGGTGAACGTCTCGCCTCCATCCTGGGCCCACAACGATGGGCCGCAGGTGCCGGGCACCCCTGCGCACCCTCCGAGGCCGGCCGCCGCCAGGTGATCATACAGGCCATAGCCGAGATTGCATCCCGACATATCACAGGTTGGGGTTCCGTTGGGTACCAGCCCGTAGAAATGGGGATCACTCCCGTAGGGAAATGGCCCCAGGGAACCGGGGCTCCCGGCACATATCCCGGTGTTGCAGCCCACAAGAATGACCACGTAACCGACAAGATCCTTCCAGCCCCTGTCGGGTACCAGGGAATAGTTGATCTCCTGGGTCACCGGCCACATGTTCACCTTCCCGGTGAAGGGGACCGGAAATGTTCTGCGCAGGTAGCTGATCAACGGTGCCGACTCGGCCGCCACAGGTGTGAGATCCACCCCGGACCGGTTGTAGTGGACAGGGATGAAGTGAATATTGAAGGGACGGGCTTCCTCAAAGATAACGGTCATGGACTCCCGGTTGTTGGTGTAATCCATCTCCTTCACCTTCCAGCCCGGATTCACCGTGGCGCGGACGGTGACCGTGCCCTGCGCCTGCCAGGGCATCAGGAGGAAATTCACGGAAAGCGTCTGGTTATCCCTGCGGGAGATGAGGGGCGAGAGGTTGGCCGATGTCGTCGGAGTCGTGGTGGGCGACGACCAGAGGGGACTCGGCCGGAACGTGGATCCCCCCGAAGTTTCCACCTCCACCAGGGCCTCTACCCCGTCCAGGGAGACCGAGGAGTTCTGCACCCCCGGGTACACCCGGATCACCGTCATCTTCCCTTCAACGAGCGGCACGATCTCGTTGCTCAGGTAGAGCATCGATTCCACGGCCTCCTGGATCTGAGCGGCCTGGGTGATCTCCACGCCCTCGACAAAGATATCGGCGGGGCTGTCACCCACCTGTACCGGGACGTCCTGCTCGAAATCCAGGCGTTTGAATTCACCATTCGCCGGCGAGACGATATCGGCTGTTCCCGAGAATCGGACCACGTAGACCCCTGTCACCTCGGCCAGGAAATGGGGATCTAGCGTGCTCTCGTCCACCATGGTCCCCACGTTCCCCTGGTCAGGGAGGAACTCCCATGAGATCGATGAGAACGAACCGATCTCGTCCAGCGTGTAGGAGAGGGGATCACAGTCCCGGGAGATGATCAGGTAGATGGCACTCGCGTGGAGGTAGACGTCGGTACCGGGGAGCACGGCACGGGGAGCACCCACGTCAATGATCAGGTGCTCACCGGCCGGACAGCCACCCTCCGGCGGGATGGCCTGGGCCGGAACGACGAGCAGGGCCAGGACCACCAGGAAGAGGATGGCACAAATGGCACAACCCTCGGGGATCCCTGCCCTCCCCGGCTTCCTCTTCACCTGGCTGCGATGGAACCCGGCGCTGCCCGGATTCCCTGGAACCCCGCAGGGGAACCTGCGGGGGTAAGGCACACGGAGATTGGTTACGGGTCTCTCGTCTGGGTACCCGGTTTCCCCCTCCCTGTCTGGAGGAAGTGAGGCCGGTACAGGATCCCGGAGGATCCGGTCGGGGCGGTATCGTCTGCGATGCATGGAGTCGAACCTCGTAAAGGCACGTCAGCGTCACTCTGCAGGACAA
>JAJRDC010000320.1 GCA_028678635.1 Methanomicrobiales archaeon | reverse complement strand
GCTGCCCCCGGGACTGCCGGACCTGGTGGAACCGGGACCCGTAGAGGAGCTTCCCGAACACGAAGGGGACCTGGGCCGGCACGATCCCCGGACCGTTGTCCTCCACCGTGATCCGGTACACATCTTCCGAGATCTTCCGGATCCCGATGAAGAGGTCGGGGAGTGCCCCCGCCTCCTCGCAGGCATCTAGGGCGTTGTCCACGGCCTCCTTCACGGTGGTGATGATCCCCCGGGTGGGGGAGTCAAAGCCGAGGAGGTGCTTGTTCTTCTCAAAGAACTCGGCGATGGAAATGCTGCGCTGCTTCCGCGCCAGCTCCTCAGCGAGTGTCAGACCGCCTCACCCCTTCCACGGCCTCCGGGAGCGGGACCTCCCGCTGCTCCCCGGTCCGGAGATCCTTCAGGGTCACGGTCCCGGCCTCCGCTTCACGCCTCCCCAGGATCACGGCAAACTCCGCGGACTTCGCTGCATGGGAGAGCTGGGCCGATATCCCCCGCTCCGATAGATCCAGGACGGTGATCACCCCCGCGTCCCGGAAGGCCCGGGCCACGGCAAAGGCCCGGGCGCGGCCGTCCTCGGTGGAGAGGACCGCCACCCGGATGCCCGGATCCACCGGCTGCTCCCCCAGGGAGACCATCACCCGGTCAAAGCCGATGGCGAATCCCACCGAGGCCACGTCATCGCCCCCGAAGAGGTGGGCCAGCCGGTACGCGCCCCCGCCCAGGATCTGGTTCTCGGCGCCCAGGTTCTCCCCGAACCCCTCGAAGACCATGCCGGTGTAGTAGTCCAGGCCCCGGGCGATCCCGAAGTCCAGGGAATAGCGGATCCCCCCGGCATCCAGCAGCTGGATCATCTCCTGGATCCGGGCCTTCTCCGGGATCTCGCCGACGATCTCCCAGAGCTCGGGGAGTTCCCGGATGCCCCGGAGGGCCTGGAGACGGTCCGGGAGGTCGCCCCGGTCCTTTTCCGCCAGGAACGCCCCCAGGCCGGCGGCATCATGCTTGTCAAGGAACGCCATGACCCGTTTCCTGTCCGCGGGATCCATGTCCCCGAGCAGAGAGGAAACGGGCGCAAGGTGACCCACCCGGATCTCGAACCGGGCCTTTGCAGCCGCGAGGAGGTCGTGGGCCATGAGGATCGCCTCCGCATCTGCCCGCGGGCCGTCGGCCCCGATCAGCTCGGCCCCGAACTGCCAGAACTGGCGGTACCGCCCCTTCTGGGGCCGCTCGTACCGGAAGCAGTCGGCAAAGTAGAACCACCGGAGAGGTTTTGCCATCACCCGCGCCTCGTTCACGTACATCCTGAGGACCGATGCGGTGATCTCGGGGCGCAGCGCCAGCTTCCTGCCCCCCTTGTCCTCGAAGGTGTACATCTCCTCCACGATCCCTTCCCCGGACCGGAGGGTGAAGAGCTCCAGGTGCTCGAACTCCGGCGTGGCGATCTCCCGGTAGCCCCACCGGCGCGCCCGGTCCCGGAAGGTTCCCTCCAGCCTGCGCCGTGACTCCATCTCGTCGGGAAGGAAATCCCGCGTTCCCCTCGGCCTCTGCAGCATGCTCCTCCTCCTACTGATCTCGCTCCGGTGGCTTATCTTTCATGCGTTCAACGCTTCCCAAAAGGCGCTGGGCTGTTGTCTCGGTGGTCCAGATCCGTTCCTTCGCCTCCCGGCCCTGGAGAAAGAGTGCAAGGAGGACCACGCCGATGCCCAGGGCCTCCCAGGCCGGCGACAGCGCGATACCCAGTCCCAGGAGGGCCAGCGCGGCGTACAGGACCCCCCGGTATGCCGCCTTCCGGTATCCCGGGAGCCCCGTCCGGCGGAAGATCCGCACGTCCCGGAGCCAGAGGAAATAGACCACGGCCGTCCCGAAGGCCGCCACCCAGTAGAGGTACGTCATGCGAGAACTGGTTAATCAGTGGATCTTCCTCAGGTAAAAAGCGCACGCAGGGGGCGAAAAACCCTGAGGGAATATCCGGCCATGAGACCCCGGTATGCCGGAATCGTTGAGTACTCGTGAGACGCTCCTGGGGGCTCCGCCCCCGCCGCGTGGGCATACCCCCGGTTGATGGGGATTGAGAAATATCCAGGGTAATACCGATATCATCGTCTATCCCCATCGGGGGTGGGGCCGGGAGGGGGCCGGCCCCCTCCCGCATCATGCTTCAAGACACCGTGGATGCGATCTGGATATTCGAAAGGATCTTTTCCTCACTCCGCAGGAGCAACAGGAGCCCCCGGAACGCGATCCCTTATTTAATCCCATCCTTCCATGGATAGTACAGGTGATGTCGTCACCATGAGACCCCAGGCCACCGTCCAGGAGATCCTGGATGCGTACCGGAAGGGCGAGATCTCGCAGGAGGAGGCGGCCCGCGGCATCGAGGGGCTCCGGATCGGCATGGTGGAGGCCATGGCCCGTCTGGACCTGGGCCGGACCGCCCGGTGCGGGATACCGGAGGTGGTGCTGGCCGAGGGGAAGGATCCGGGGCTGCTTGCCGAGATCGTAGTCCGGCACGTCCAGGCCACGGGACGGTGCCTGGTGACCCGGATCGGGGAGGCACAGGTGCCGACAGTCGAGGAACGCTGCCGGGAGGAGCAGATCCAGGTGGTCCGGCACCCCCTGGCCCGGGCCCTGGTGGCCTTCCGGGGCTCCGAACCCGCCCGGCACGGCGGGGTGGTGGCGGTCCTCACGGCAGGAACGGCGGACATCCCTGTGGCAGAGGAGGCACGGGTGACCGCCGAGGAGATGGGATGCACGGTCCGGACCGCCTACGACGTGGGTGCCGCCGGGATCCACCGGCTCTT
>JAJRDC010000115.1 GCA_028678635.1 Methanomicrobiales archaeon | reverse complement strand
CGCCCGGTGTGCACTGCCACGCTTCCGTCCTGGGTGCCGACCACGACCCGGTCCCCCCCGGGTGCGATCCCCACCGCGAGGGGCAGGCTCTGGGTCAGGTAGGTCCAGGTCAGGGTTCCGTCGCCATCTAAAAGGAGGATGTTATTGGACAGGATCGCCGCAACGATCTCATCCCCTTCGGGTGTTGCAGCCACGTCCACGATATCGTTCTCTGCGGTATATGCCCAGAGGAGCTTCCCTGTCACGCTCGCCGCACCTGCCGGGAAGACGAGGAGCGTGCTGATCGTGAGGAGGAGGAGGAGCAGCACCGCATACCCCGTGCCGGTGGAGGAGAATCGACCTGTCAATCCTGTGGCATGCATGAAACCGGGGTATCCAGCTCCCCTTATATATGCGTATGCCAGAACCGGGCCTGTACCGGGCCATTCCCTTCCGGAACACTCATGTGGTTCCGGACACCAGGGATCTTTACAGGATCCGTGGCCAGGTGGGGGAAGCCATGCAGTACTCAGAAGGGAGGATCGGCAGGATCTTTGTGGTTCGGTTCGACGAGGGAGAGGATCTCCTGCAGGGGCTCCGCCGGTTCGCTTCGGAAAAAAAGGTACGGACCGGGTACGCCATGGTCATGGGTGCCCTCCACGAGGGGAGGCTGGTCACCGGGCCGGAGAAGGCCGTGATCCCACCGGTCCCCCACTGGGAGACTGCCTCCGGGGGATGGGAGCTGCTGGGCATGGTCACCCTGTACCCCGATGAGGAGGGAGAGCCTGCCGTCCACCTTCATGCCACAGTGGGGCGGGGAGGGGAGAGCCTGACAGGCTGCCTCCGCGAAGTGGCAACGGTGTACCTGGTGGTGGAGGCCATCGTGGTGGAACTGGAGGGAATCTCCTTCCGGAGGCTCCATGACCCCGCCACCGGCCTTCACCTGCCGGTCACCGACTGACAGGATTCCTTCCGGCCCCACTGTGGCATCCGAGGGATCCCCCGCGGGATCCCGCAGCGTGGCGGCCTTTCCTCCCGCGGCGGCAGGGTAACCTTTATGTCACCGTGATGGGAGTATCCGTGTGATCAGAAGGGGACACATATGGAACAGGGTATGGAGCAGCTGGTGGGGAAGATCACGCACTATTTCCCGAAGATCGGTGTCGCGGTGGTGAAACTCTCGGCCAACCTCCGGCAGGGGGACCAGGTCGTGGTGAAGGGGACCCACACGAATTTCCAGCAGATGGTCTCTTCCATGCAGATCGAGCACGCGAACATCGCCCAGGCCACGCCCGGGCAGGAAATCGGCATGAAGGTCACCCAGCCGGTCCACGTCGGTGACCAGGTGTTCCGGTTCCAGGCAAAGTAACGGAATCCCTTCTTCTTTCAGCGGCCGGGTTGATCCGGCAGCAGATCCACGATCTCCACCGTCATATGCTCTGTCTCCAGGAGGGCCACCGTGCACCTGCCCGTGAGGTAACCGGAGACAGCACCCGGGTTCACTACCAGGGTGTTTCCCTCGCGGGAGATGGTGGGCCGGTGGGAGTGGCCGTGGACCACGACGGCATGGTTCCCCCTCTGGATGACCTCCGCCAGGCGATCCTTCTGGTGACCGTGCAGGAGCGCAATGTCACGGCCCGATGCCGACACCTCGGTGATATCCCCCCGGATCTCCAGGTGTTTCTTCTCCCGGCATTTCATGAGGAGCATGTCCCGGTCGCCGTCGTTGTTCCCGAAGACTCCCACCATAGGGGCATTGAGGCCGGCAAGAGTATCGATGACAAACGGCGAGATGTAATCGCCGGCATGGAGCACCAGATCCACTTTCGTATCGTTGCACCAGGCCACGGCCCTGGTGATCATCGAAAGCCTGTCGTGGGTATCCGAGAGGATGCCGATGCGCATGGGATTCCCTCGCGGAGGGTATGGCAGAAAGAGGCAGATAAGGGTATGGATAATCCTGCCCGCAGCGGCGACCTACAGAGTCCCGATATCCTCGTACCAGAGGTCCGGGCGCTGCCTGATGAACGCCTCCATCATCACCCGGCACTCGTACAGGTCCAGGTCCACCACCTCCACTCCGTGGGACTCCATGAAATCCCGTGCCCCCGCGAAGTTCCGGGACTCCCCCACCACAACCTTCGGGATATTGAACTGAACCACTGCACCGGCACAGAGGTAGCAGGGCATCAGAGTGGAGTAGAGGATGGTGTCCCGGAAGCTGCCGATCCTGCCGGCGTTTTTCAGGCAGTCAATCTCGGCGTGAAGCACCGGGCTCAGTTCCTGTACCCTCCGGTTGTGACCCCGGCCGAGAATGTTTCCTCCCTTCACGAGAACAGAGCCGATAGGGATGCCCCCTTCCGATCGCCCCTTCCTCGCCTCGGCAATCGCCGCCTTCATGAAACGGTCCATCGTACTCTTCTGGTCATTCAAGGTATTTTTCCCTTGTTCCTGTTTTTCGGGGTTCCACAGGTCCTTCCCTATCGACGGCTCCTCGCGAGGTATCGAAGGGATCCGTATCCGGATCGCCTGGGAGCTGCCGCGGGAACGAACTGCTGGTTGCCAGGAATTTTCCTATCAGAGGCTGGAACACCTGGCATTTATGGGTTTCGGGAAAAAAAGGAAATTGGGGTCAGACCACGAAGTACGGGCGCATCATCTCGTTGTTTTCGTGGTCCAGGATGTGGCAGTGCCACACGAAGCCCGGATTACCGGTGGCAGTGAAGGGATAGCTCGGCGATCCATCGATGGGTGCAAAGCGGACCCGGATCCGGGTCACCTCGCCCGGCCGCATCTGGATCGTGTCCTTCCATGCCAGCTCGTAGGGCTGCCCCGCCCCGTTCTGCCCCCTCTTCAGGGGACACGACCTATGCAAAGGATCTCCTCTCCAGCACGTGGGGGAGAACTTTTTCAGGCGAATATGCGGGCTCTGACACCGAAGGTGTCGAGGAGTGGAGATTTTTTTCCGACGGAACCGGGACCTATTCGTACATCAATGAGGCAACAAAAGGCAGGGTGACGATACCTGTGGACACCTACCGGGCACGGTTCACCTATTCTATCGACGGAACCAGGATCACGTCCCCCCAATTGTCCACCGGGCGCAGGATCACCTCTATCGATTACGTCCCGAAGAACACCATCCATTACA
>JAJRDC010000280.1 GCA_028678635.1 Methanomicrobiales archaeon | reverse complement strand
CTCTCACCGGCTGAAGAGAGCCTCAGTCTCTACTGTGTCAAGGACGTGACCTTTAATGATGGCATCAAAGGTCTTCCGGTCCGCTCCCCCAGCAAGGTTCGGCATGCCATCCAGCGCGTAGACCCGGAGCACGTACCTGTGAGTGGAACCTCTTGGCGGACAGGGGCCCCGGTATCCCACCGTCCCAAAACTGTTGGTCCCCTGAAGGATCCCGCCTGTCAGCATCGCCTCAGTGGGGAGACCTTCTGCCAGCCCGGACTTGGTTGCCGGGATCCCGTAGACCAGCCAGTGGGTGAAGACTCCACCCGGGGCATCGGGATCCTCCATGACCACCGCGAAGCTCTGTGTTCCGTCAGGAACGCGTGTCCAGGTGACAGCCGGGGAGATGTTTTCTCCCAGGCAGGTGTACCGGGCAGGGATGGTCTGATCCTGCACAAACGCGTCCGATGTAGCCGAGATTCTCTGTGGCTTCCCTGGAGTCTCATATTGCACTGTGCAGCCAACAAGCATTACCAGCAGAAAGAGGAATCCCATTCCCGTCAGTATGTCACCTGTTCCCATGTCTCCTTACCCATGGAATGGGGGAGCGCTGACACCTTATCAGGATTGCGGTGGCGTAGATTGTGTGATCCTAAGGCGATGAGGAATTAATCATTCAAAGGCATCTGGGGGAGGGGGTTCATTTCCACATGAACGACCAGAAAAGCGCCCCTAGATTGGGTTTGAGGAACGACAGATTTCCCAGCCTAACTGCACCGTGTACATAGAATATTGGCGCCATTTGTGCAGGAACTTTCACCCGACCCTGAAACGCAGACTACGGGGACTGTCCCGCTCAAACAGGCAGTCGAACCTTCACCACTTGAGCCTGGACAACACTCGATGACCCCTCCTTTGATTATACAACCAGTATTACATCTGGCCCCGTCAGCGATTTGCCCCGATTCGCATTTGGCACTGGAATAAGTCAATCCAATGGTACACAGTGATGCTCCCTCACCCAGAGGCCTGAACTGCATGTCATAGAGCCGCGGGCACTCGTATGCTTTCTTCCTGGAGCGGGAGCAGTCGCCGGTCATCCCTGGTACCTCATGGACCGCTCCACGAACTCGGTGATGGCGGAGGAGGGGATCCGAACACCCCTGCCCACCTTGATGATCCGCAGCCAGCGCTTCTGGATCCAGGACCGGACCGTGTGGTCAGAGACCTTCAGCTTGTCTGCCACCTCGGCGATGGTGAAGAGGGGCTCGTCCAGGTTAAACTCCTCTTCCGGTTTCATCACTACCATTACCATTCGCGTTCTTCCATATAATAATATCATCAAATACCAATGAATTGGATTAAATATTATCTAAATATCACAAATATTAGTAAAACATGACTAATAGTATTAAAAATGAAAAAGTAACTTGTAATATTATTAGATACAATTTAATATCTTCAGATATGCAAGTTTTCGCCCTTTCGAGAAGATAACATTAATTGGGGCACCCGGCCAATGGGAAGAGCAGGAAGAAGGATCCTATCCCCGGCGGGATATCTGCCGGGCAACGGATGAATTCCTGGACCATAGTTTCGTATTCAGCTCCCTTCGGGGAGATGGCAGAGGATTTTGTATGGTAAAGAAGAAGGTGGAGAGGCGGGTTGCAGTACCGGTGAGGCAGGAGACAAAGGCGGTGAAGCCCCCGGTGGCACGGGGGGCCACGGGGATGAGGGACCCGAAGGCCGTGGACTCCCTGATCAGGGGACTCTCGGATAAGGACGAGGCAGGCCGTTCCCAGGCCGCCCGGGCCCTGGGGGAGCTGCGGGACCCGAAGGCCCTTGACTCCCTGATCAAGGCCCTCGGTGACCGGCACAAGCTGGTCCGGGCCGAGGCAGCCGAGGCCCTGGGGAAGATCGGCGATCCCCTGGCGGTGGACCACCTGATCCGGGCCCTGAAGGACGAGAACGGCCGGGTCAGGGGGGCCGCCGCCCGGGCCATGGGGGAGATCGGGGATTCCCGGGCCCTCTACGCCCTGGTGGCAGCCCTCCGGGACCGGGACGAAGACGTGCGGGGCGAGTCAGCACGGGCCCTAGGGAAGCTGGGGGACGACCGGGCGCTGGACCCCCTCATCGGGGCCCTCTCTGACGATGATACCTACGTGCGGTGCTACGCGACGATCGCCCTCGGGACCATCGGGGAAGCGGCGCTGGATTCCCTGATCCAGGCCCTCCGGAGCGAGTACGAGGACGTGCGGGAGCGTGCAGCCCACACCCTGGCCGGCATGAAGGGCCGGGCGGTGGAGGCCCTGATCCGGGGGTTCCGCGATGAGGACTGGGAGATACGGAAGGAGGTCCAGCGGATCCTCGTCTCCATCAAGGGGCCCGCCGTCGAGCCCCTGGTAACAGCGCTGGAGGAGGGGGACTGGGAGGTCCAGCGGCAGGTGGCGCAGACGCTCGAAAAGATCGGGGACGAGCAGGCGGTACCTGCCCTCGTGGAGGTGCTTCGGAAGGTGCCGTGGGCCGGCCAGAAGGAGATCGTCCGGATCCTCAAGTCCTTTGGCTGGAGCCCGCTCTCCGACGAGGAACGGGCCTACTTCCTCCTCTCCAGCGGATCCTGGGACGAGCTGGAGGGCCTGGGTGAGGATGCAGTGGAGGCCCTCGCGGGGGCGCTCCGTGACCCGGACCGGTTCGTGAAGCGGAAGGCGGCCGAGCTGCTGGGCCGCATCCGGTCAGCGTCCGCCGTCTCCCACCTGATCGATGCCACCTCTGCCGAGGACGCCTACCTGCGCTGCCGGGCCATCGAGGCCCTGGGGAAGATCGGAGACCGGAGCGCGGTGCCCGCGATCCTCACCGCTGTCGGGGGGAATGACGGCTGGGTCCGGTCCTACGGGGCCGACGCCCTGGGGAAGATCGGGGACGGGAGGGCGGTGGAGGTGATGCTCTCCCTGCTCAAGTCGCCGGAGGCCGGGATGGGGAAGGAGGAGGCGAAGGGCCTCATCGGGATCGGGAAACCTTCGATCAAACCCCTGATCAATTCCCTGAAGGATGGTGACGGAAGGATCCGGGAATCGGCCCGCTGGGTGCTGGTCATGGTGGGCGAACCCGCCGTGGCCCCGCTTATCGAGACCCTGAAGAAGGAGTCCGAGTCGGTGAAGGGGGAGGCCGAGGACGTCCTCTTCGAGATCGGCGAACCCTCCATCGAGCCCCTGATGCAGTCGCTCCCGGACTCGGCCGAGGAGGTCCGCCGTTCCGCTGCGCGGGTCCTGGGCAGGTTCAGGGATGTCCGTGCCGTGGAGCCCCTGATGCGGGCCCTCCACGACAACTCGGGAGCGGTGCGACGGGAGGCGACGATCGCCCTTGGAGAGATCGGCGTCCCCTACCCGGTGCATGCCCTGGTGGAGATGCTCGCCGATGACGATGCGGGCGTCCGGACCGAGGCGGTGATATCCCTGGGCAAGATCGGCGATATCAGGGCCCTTTCCCCGCTGATCCAGACGCTCCGCGACGCGGATCTTCGGGAGACCGCGACCAGGGCGCTGGCCCGGGTCAGCGACGACCGGGCCATTGCACCCCTGATCGATGTCCTGAAGGACGAGAGCGTCTTTGTCCGGATGGGAGCCGCCGACGTGCTGGTCAG
>JAJRDC010000230.1 GCA_028678635.1 Methanomicrobiales archaeon | reverse complement strand
GCTTGTTCACGGGCATCGCGTCACCTCATCCTGTACAGAAGGGTATTGATCTCGGACCCATAATAACCCAGGGCTCCGCCCTGCTGGAAGGTCCGCTTCAGCGTGCGGAATCCCTTCCGCGGGGGGTGGAGGCGGATCACGGGTTTCAATCCCGGGATGTCCCGGAGAGTGGCCTCACCCCGGGAGAGGGCCGCCGCGTACTCGGCGATGGACTTGTAGGGCGAGTGTTCCTTCACGTACTCGTCGGTGAGCGGCCGGTTGCCGATGAGCCGTCCCCTGGTCGCGAGGATCGTCTCCAGCACCGCTGCGTCCACCTCGCCGTAGGCGATGTAGTCCTTCACCTTGCGGATCATCCCCAGGTACTCGGGGGAGTCGGGGACGATGACGCAGTGGTTGATGTGGTGGAGCCGGAGCATCCCCAGCGTATCCTTGATCTCGCGGCGGGTTTTCACCATGCCGCGGACCTGCACGACGGCGTACATTACGGGGCCCTCCGCATGGGTTTCCGTATCATGTTCGTCTCCCGTAGCGCCTCGTAGGTGGCCTTTGCGAAGTTGATGGTCGTGCGGGTGTTCCCCGACGAGAACGTCCAGACATCCTTGATGCCGGCGAGCGCCAGCACCTTCTTCCCGATGTCACCGGTGACCAGGCCGATCCCCTGGGGTGCCGGCTTCAGGGTCACACGGACGGACCCGGCCTTCCCCGTCACCTCCATGGGAATGGAGTGGGCCTGGCTGCAGCCGCATTCCCAGCTGCCGCAGCCCCGGTTCACCTTGATCAGGTTCGTCTTCGCGTCCTTGATGGCCTTCGTGATGGCGTTGCCCACCTGGGCGTCCTTGCCCTGCCCGAACCCGATGTAGCCGTTGCGGTTGCCAACCACGACCACGGTCCGGAACTTGACCCGGCGCCCCGAGTCCGTCATCCGCTGCACCATGGTGATGTCCAGGACCTCGTCCTCCATGTCGGGAAGGAAGGTGTCCACGATCTCTGATTCCTTGATGGGCTTGCCGCTCTCCAGTACCTCGTCGATGGAGGTGATCTCGCCCTTTGCGACCATCTTTCCCAGGCCGGTGAGCGGTTTCCATTCGTCGATTACGGCCGCCATCTTACTTCATCTCCTTCATGATCGCCGCTGCGACCTGGTCCACCTGTGTGACCAGCTCTCCGGCCCGCTGCGGGGCATGGGCCGCGATGTGCTCGCCCCGGACGCGGGCGTCCGCCGGGAGCACCTTTTCCCCGTGGGGCACCCGGAGCCCGGCCTTCACGGCGCCTTTTAACGCCGCAAAGACCCGGGCACCGGGCGATGCCCGGGCGAGGCCGATGTCCAGTACCGCCGATCCGTAGCCGGCCTTCTTTGCCCGGACGGCAAAGAGCATGCCCGTCAGGTACGCAGCCGGCGTGCTGGACGTGGACCCCGTGTATCCGTACGGGGCCAGCTCAAAGGAGGACGCGGCAACAAGCGTCCGGTCCCCCTGCGGTTCGGGTACCGCCATCTGTACAATGATCTGGCGGTGCGTCCGGCGCACCACCATGCGGGGCTCCTGCGAGAGGAGGAGCTTCATCCGGCTATAGTAGTCCGTTCTCCCCTCCCTCCGCCGCCGGAACGGGAGGAAGTAGCGTGGTCCGATGGCCATATTACTTCCCCCTCCCCTTCATACTCTCCACCTGGGCCTTCAGGTGCGCCACGCTCCGGAACTGCCCACCGGCAGCCTTCCGGTAGAGCACCCGGTACAGGTGGGGATCCAGGGTACCGTCATCCCTCAAGGCCCGCATGGTCTTCCGGAGGGCACGGATCCGCTGCATCCACTGCTGCTTTCCGGGCCTCCGGGCCCCCGCGGCTCCCTTCCTCCGGCCCGGTCCCTTCCGGTGGCCGTAGGACCGCTTCGCGTTCCGGGCCCGTGCCCGGCCCCGGGAGACGCCCTTCTTCTGCCGGGCCTTGATCACGCCCTCGGTGATGAGGGAGCGCACATCGTCCCGGGAGATCGCGCCCTCCACGTCGGTGGCACGCTCGGGGTCAAACCAGATCCGGTGCACGCCGCAGCGGAGGACCGATGCTGCGAGCCGCTTCTGGTTGGTAAGGTCACTCATCGCTCTCCGCCTCCTCTTCGGCCGGTTCGGGTGCCGGCTCGGCTGCCGGCGCCGCTGCCGGCCCGGGGTTCAGGATCCTGAACCCGGCCTTCTCGGCCAGGTCCCGGATCTCTGCCCGCTTCTTTCCCCCCACGGCAGCGGCTATCCTGACCGCGTGCACGTTGGGATCCAGGTCCGCCATCGCCGCCGGGGTGGTCACCACAATGTCCTGGTACCCGCTGGGATGCAGGCCACGGATCGCTGCCGGCGCACCGTACCCCGGCTTGGGGTAGGGCCCCTTGGCCCCCACCTTCCGGCGGAGTTTGTTGTGCTGGCCCTTGGGCTTCCTCCAGGTCTCGGCCAGGCGCTTCTTCACGTCCCTGCCGTACCGCCGGAACCGGGCCTTCTTCTCGTCCCGCGCCCGGATCAGCCTCTTCTTCTCGTCAGCCATGGTGATCACGCCCTCTCCACGATGTAGACCCCGTCCTGGAAGACCCGGGGGTCCCGGTCGCGGATTTTCGTCGCGTGCTCGATGTTCGCCGCTGTCTTGCCCACCGTTTCCCTGTCAATCCCCGTGATGGTCACCTCGTCGCTTCCCAGAGCAACCTTCACACCGGGCTCGA
>JAJRDC010000181.1 GCA_028678635.1 Methanomicrobiales archaeon | reverse complement strand
CGGTACGGGGAGCGGGGCATCCTCTACGGTCTGGAGGATGCCGCCATCGCCTGCACCTACCTGATGCTCGCCGCCCACGCGGCCGGCCTCTCCTCCTGCTGGACAGGGGCCTTTGACGACGAGGAGGTCCGGACGATCCTCGGCCTCCCCGCCCATGTGCGGCCGGTGGCGCTTCTCGCCGTCGGCCGGAGCAGGCAGGCCCCGGTACGGACCGGGCGGATGCCCCCTGAGGATCACCTCCACCGGGAAGAGTGGTGACGGCACGATGCCCGATTACCTGGTCACGCTGGAGTCGGCCTGGATCGTGAGGGACGTGAAGACACCGGACGACGCCATCAGCGTGGCCATCAGCGAGGCGGGGAGGCGCCTCAATCCCTCGGCCAAGTTCGTGGAGATCGAGAGCGCTTCCGTCTCCTGCCCCTTCTGCGACCACGACCTCCAGGGTTCCATCGTCGTGGCCGGGACCGGCCTCGTGGGCCTGATCCTGGAGATGAAGGTCTTCCGGGCAGAATCGCCGGAACACGCCGAGCGGATCGCGCGGTCCGTGATCGGGAAGGCGGTCCGTGACGTGCCGCTGAGGGTGCTGGAGGTGAAGGAGCTGTGATCCACGTGGTGGGCCACACAGCCATTGACCACATCCTCCGGGTCCCCGTCCTCCCCGCGCGGCACACCTCCACCTACATCCGGGACCACCAGGTGTACTTCGGCGGGGGCGCGGCCAACATCGCGGCAGGGATCGCACGCCTGGGCTCCCCTGCCGCGCTCATCTCTGCCGTTGGCAACGACTTTTCCGGGAGCGAGTACGAACGGTGGCTCCGGGATCTGGGTGTTGCCACCGAGTTCTTCGTGGTCCCCGGGGCCCGGACCCCCACCGCCTACATGTTCACCGACGATACCGGCGACCAGATCACCTTCTTCGAGTGGGGCGCCTCCGCCGCTTTTGCGACGGCTGATGCCCCTTCGCTGCCGTTCGTCCACCTGGCCACCGCCGATCCCGGCTTCAATGTCCGGGTGGCGACGCGGGCCGCCTTCGCCTCCTTTGATCCCGGCCAGGACATCGGCTGGTACACGAAGGAGCAGCTGGAGGCCATCCTGGCCCGGGTCGCCCTCCTCTTTGCGAACCGGCACGAGATGGCGACCCTCTGCCGGGTCCTGGGCAGGAGCCAGGAGGAGATCATTGCCGCGATTCCCCTGGTGGTGGTGACCATGGATGCGGAAGGTTCCGAGGTCCATACGGGGGGCCGGGCATACCGGATCCCTGTCGTGCCCGTCACCCTCCGGGATCCCACCGGGGCCGGTGACGCCTACCGGGCCGGGTTCCTTTCCGCATACGCCCGGGGCTACGGTCCGGAGGCCTGCGGCCGGATCGGAACGGTCACCGCATCCTTTGCTGTCGAGACGGTGGGATGCCAGACCAACCTCCCCGCCTGGGGACAGATGGAGCGGAGGCACCGGGAACACTTCGGCCCCCTCCCGGTCCCCGAGCGGGCTGTCCCGAAGGAGCGGTGAACCCGGCATGGAGGAGATGTCCCCCCTGACCATCGCGAGCCCGGATTCCCGGATGGAATACCTGACCCGGTTCCTCTTCAGCGCCCCTCCGTGGTACCTCTCCCTTGTCGCGGCCATCCTGCCCGGGATCCTCCTGGACCTGCTTGATCGTCTTGACATCCTCTCAGGGCATCTCCTCCCCTATTCCTGGGCAGGAACGCTCCTCCTCGCGGTCCCGGCTGCCGCTGCCACGTTCCTCACCGGTCCGCTGGTCCGGGTGTGCGGCGGGAAGACGACCCTGAACCGGTCCGCGCTCCTGGCCCTGGTCTGCATGATCTTCCAGCTGGCGGCGGTGGTGGTGGGCCTGTTCATGCCCGTGGACGCCATCTTCCTCTTCCTGGCCGCCTTCTCCCTTGGCCTGATTGCAGGCATCCGGCTGATCGTGCTCGTGGCCACTGCCGATCACCGGCCCTCCCGCATGCTTCTCCCCGCGCTCATCCAGACCATCGCCGGCCTGCTCACGGTAGTCGTGTACCCCACGCCGGGATTCATCTCGGTGACGATCGTTGCCGCGGTGGTCACCGTGGCCGCATCCCTCCTCCTGATCTTCCTGATCACGTTCCCGCTGGAACGGATGCTCCATTTCCACATCTTCGGTTTTTTGAACGCATTCCTGGCCCACCTGGACAACGGTTCACCGGGCATGGATGACTGGTTCCGCCGGATGGGGGAGCAGGTCTCTGTCCCCCAGGCAACCCTGGTGATCCGGCGGGCAGGAAAGCCCGGTATCGTGATGACGGTGCCGAACCTCCACCCGGGTCCCGTCGGAGACGCCGGTGGCGGCACCCTCCCCCATGTCCTCCACGAATCCTTCGAGGGGGAGGTGCTTGTCCCCCACGGCTGCGCCACCCATGACTTCAACCCGGTGGCGGCCGGCGAGATCAGCCGGGTGGTGGAGACGGTGCGGCGCTCCCTCAAGGGGCTTACCCCCCGTCCAGGGGCGGGCCAGTCCACCCGGATCGCGCAGGGCTCGGTCTCCCTGCTGGCCCAGCGGTTTGAGGATACCCTCCTTGTCGTGGGCACGCGCGCGCCGGAGAGCACCGAGGACCTGGATCCCTCCATGGCCCTGATCCTGATGGCCGAGGCACGAGGGCGGTTCCGGCACCTGGTCTTCATCGAGGCCCACAACAGCATGACCGAGGTGTCGGGCGGCATTGACTACGGCACCACCATTGCCACCGAGTACCTGGACGGCTTACGTCAGGTGGTGACCTCGCAGGCGGGGGTCCCCGTCGCCCCCTTCCGGGCCGGCGTCTCCCACGTACCTGTCCCCTTCGGTAGGAAACAGGGCTTCGGGGAGCTGGGTATCCAGGCCCTGGTGATCGAGAGCGGCGGGCAGGAGACGGCCTACGTGCTCCTCGACGGAAACAACATCATCAAGGGTGCCCGCGAGGTCTTCCGGAACGCGGCCCTGGAACTCGTGGGTGATGCCGAGATCATGACCACCGATACCCACGTGGTGAATACCATCACGGGTAACAACCCCATAGGGCTCGAGGTGCCGCCTGCCGAGATCGTGCCCTATATCCGGAGGGCCGTGGAGGAGGCCCGGGCGGACCTGGCACCGGCAGAGGCGGGTGGGGCCACGGCCTGCT
>JAJRDC010000014.1 GCA_028678635.1 Methanomicrobiales archaeon | reverse complement strand
GGCTGCGATGGCGGTTCATCGGCCGGTGCCCGCGTGGGTGAGCTTTCGGATTACATCCCTATCGACTTCACGGAAGGGGCGGTGAACACGGCCGATGCTGCTATCGCCCTCCTGGATGATGGCGTCGGATACCGTCCCGGGCAGGTCCTCAACGCAAGAAACAACGGGTTCTACGCCGTGAGCGGCACCACTCCGGTGCGTCCCTGGAACCTGGTACGGAAGAGCGGGAGGACGAGCGGAGTCTCCTTCGGGTTCGTGCTCTCCGACTCTGCCAGCGTGCAGGTGCAATACGCCGAGGGTAAAGTTGCCCTCTTCACCGACCAGATCCTGACCACGCCCATGTCCCAGCCGGGTGACAGTGGCTCACCGGTGGACAGGAACCGGAAGCTGGCCGGGTTGCTGTATGCCGGGTCCGACACCATCACGGTGGTCTGCAAGACCGAGCATTTCGTGGATCCGCTGGGGATCACCATCTGATTTCCCTTTTTGGAGCCGGAAACAACCCGGGAAGAGAGATCCTCTGGTCCTCTGATCCAGAAAAGATCTCTCCGAAAGGGTTGGAAGGTAAAAAAAAGCTGAATTCCGTATCAGCCCTACAACTTCCCGCTGACGGCGAGAGCGCTCTTGATGGCTGCCTCCCACTTCTCGGCGTTGGATACGTGGATGTTGGTCGGTTCCACACTCCCCTCGAACTGGACCTGCAGCTGTTTCCCGCCGGGCGCTGAGACCGACTTTATCGTGGAAAGGGCCTTGTCCAGCTTGACCTCGGTCGTCTTGGAGAGGAGCCCGCCGGTTTTGACCTCCATGATGATCCGGGTACTGGTCATGATGAGGGTCCCCTTTCCAAAGTAGTCGGACTTGGCGTCGTCCTGCATGACAACCATCTCGCCAGGGTTCAGGTTGACCATAGGTTGCACCTCCCAGTATCACAGTGCAGGAGCTTATTAAACATTCTGAACGTTCCAACTCCGGTGGCGTTGGGAGAACCTATATGGGATCCGGCCCTCCATGGACCGCTGAGGGCCATGTCCTTTCTCATCCACCCGGCCATTCCCCCGGTCAGGATCAAGCGGATCATCCTGGCAGCCGGGTGCCGGTGTGAACTCTGCGGGAAGGAGACCTTTGCCGCCGACATGGATGTCCACACCATCGGGACCACACGTGCCGAAAAAGGCGACGCCATGGCGGACGTGGAACAGGAGATCCTTGTCCTCTGCCCCCGCTGCCACCAGGATCTGCATGAACTGGGCACCGGTGAATGTGAGCAGCGGGCACTTCTCTCCTTCCGTACGCCTGAAGTGAGCGATGAGATCCGGAAGATCCTCGCCACAACGCAGAAACACTACGTGCCGCCGGAAGTGGACCTGGAGGAGACGTTTTCCCGCGCAACCCGGCTCGACACCCACTACCGCGGGATGTAGGAGAAGAGACCTCGCGCCTATTCTGCGGGTTTCAACTCGAGGGATCCGCCGGGCGAGAGGATTTCCACCTTCAGGTCCGTGGTCCGCTCGATGGCCTGTTTGAACCGGAGCCCGTCCTGGGTGATGGCCGGCCAGGTGTTGTAGTGGATCGGGATCACGGTCCCTGCCCCCACCAGGTTTGCTGCCATCATCGCTTCCTCAGGCCCCATGGTGAACCGCCCGCCGATGGGGAGGAGGGCCACATCCGGCCGGTAGAGTTCACCGATCAGGCGCATGTCCGAGAAGAGGGCCGTGTCGCCGGCATGGTAGACCCGGACGCCGTCCATCCCCACGACGAACCCGCAGGCTGTCCCGCCGTAAAAACCGAATCCGCAGGATTCCAGCCAGGACGAGTGGAGCGCCGGGGTCATGGTGAAGGTAACCCCGTCCACCGTGATGGTACCCCCCAGGTTCATGGTCTCCACCGTGAGGCCCTTGGACCGGAGGTACTTGCCAATCTCTGTGATGGCAACGGTCTTCCGGTTCAGGCGGATCACATCCCCGAAGTGATCCTCGTGGCCGTGGGTGATCGCCACGAGATCGGGGGAGACATCCAGCGTTCCTTCCGGGATATAGGGATCGATGAGCACCTTCCGGGAGCCTTCCAGCATCACGCACGCATGGCCGAGCCAGGTGAGGAGCATATGATGGGTACAGTACCCCGGCACGGGGAAAAAGGTTGGGGGTTACTCAGGCCGCGGCGGCCACCGCGGTTCGTCCCCATGATCACTTCCTGTCAGTTTCCCTGATATCATGCGTACTGGTGAGACGCTCTCGGGGGCTCCGCTGCGGCTCCGCCCCCGCCGCGTGGGCACCCCCCGCGGTTGATCGTGAGGGGAGGCCTGACCGTAAAATCACCGACATGATGGGCTATCCCCTTGGGAGGAGGGACCGGAAGGGGGCTGGCCCCGTCCCGCACCCTATGAGGAGAAGCCGACGACTTATTCGTCCTTTTCAGGAGAGTCATCCACGTAGCGGGAGGCGCGTTAAAAGTCCCCTTGAGCGTTCAACCAGCCGTTACCCTGATATTAGAAAGTGGTGGTGGAAAAGAAGAAGTGGATGTGGAGGAGGGGTGATGCTTACCCGACATCGATCAGTTCCGCTTCCGTAATGTCGATGGCCTCGGCGAGGCCATCCTGGATGAGGCCCCTGGTCATCTGCTCGGAGAGGTCCCGGTCTTCCATGACATCGTGAATCCGCTGCAGGTAGGGGTCCAGGGTGGGATCTTTCTCCTCCTCGATGACATGCCGGTATTCCCGGAGGGTGGAAGGCGAGATCTCCAGTTCCTCGCTCACTTCCTTCAGGGACTTCCCCGAGTCCATGAGCTCCTCCATCTGCTCCCGGGAGAACGGCATGGAGAAGTCCAGGTCCCGGAAAAGCTTCAGCCGGACCCTCGCCCGTGCCACGGTCTTGGAGAGCTTCTCATCCCCCAGGGCCCTGGCGATCTCGGTATCGTTTTTTCCGTCGTGGAAAGCCATGACGAGCCGGGCCAGCTGGCGGGGGGTCAGCTTGGTCTTGAAGTACCCCTTGTCCAGGATCTCCCGCATGATGAGGGCGATCTCCCGTTCGACGGCTTCCCTGTCCCGGAGCGACCCATGGATCTTCTTCATCGGTTCCACGATCTTGGTTTTGCTGGTGATGGTCTCAAAAAGATCCAGCAGCTTCTTTTTCTTGTTATCTTCATCCATGTGCGGGTCACACTGAATATTGGAGATACAGTAACGCCGATTATATTTATAGGTTCCCAACGGTGCAGGGGGATACTATTATCATGGTGGATTGCAATTGTATTGTTTTTTCACCAGTTGTACCGCCGTGAAACGGACCGCTGGAAATCCTCGGGATCCATGGCACATAACCGGGCGTGCCTGCTCGTATGGTTTTATTCTCGGCCGCTGATATAGGAGGGAGTACTGTGGCACCTCCCCGTGATTGCGATGAGTGACATCTACGACAGGGTAACCGAGCTGGCCCGGCGCAGGGGTTTCATCTGGCCATCCTCCGAGATCTACGGCTCCGTGGCCGGGTTCATTGATTACGGCCCGCTGGGCGCCCTCATGAAGCGGAGGATCGAGGATCTCTGGCGGAGCCTGTACGTGATCCAGGAGGGCTACTACGAGATTGAGTGCCCGACCGTGGGTGTCGAATCCATATACGTCGCCTCCGGCCACGTGAAGGGCTTCTCAGACAAGATGTGCCAGTGCCTCAGGTGCGGGGAGTACCTGCGGGCCGACCACGCGGCAGCGGGGGCAGGCGTGGCGAACGCCGGTGCCATACCTGCCGAGGAGCTGTCCTGCGTGTTGAAGACGGTCCCGTGCCCCTCCTGCGGGGAGGAACTGGGGGACGTCTCCGTCTTCTCATTCAACCTGATGTTTGCCAC
>JAJRDC010000127.1 GCA_028678635.1 Methanomicrobiales archaeon | reverse complement strand
GTCACCGGCTACTGGGACCGGGAGGAACTGGCCATCATCTCGTCGGTCATCGCCCGGTACCTGGCCTGCCACCCGTACAGGAGGATCATCGCCCACCTGGAGGGCGGCGCCCTTGAGGCGGCCCGGATGGCAGCACACGACGCGGGTATCCCGCTGGAGGAGACGGCCCGGTCCCACCCCACCTCGCCGGAAGCCCTCCGGGACCTGGACGCAGCACTCGAGGGGGAGCGGGCGATCCGGCCCGACTTCGTCCGGGGCACCCTCTCCTGGCAGTTCGGTGCTGATGTGGATACCCGGGGCCTGCAGGTCCGGGGGAAGCCCCCGTCGCGCCGGGTCGTCCGGGGCAAAGTCCCGTTCTTCACCCTGGACGAGGGAACGGGGCTCCTGCGCCCCACCTTTGACGGCTGGAACCTGATCCCGGCAGGCTACCGGGTGGAGATCGATGACTTCGTCCCCCGGGGCGATATCATGGTCCCGGGTATTCTGTCGGCCGATCCCCGGATCCGCGAGGGGGACGAGGTACTGGTCACCGGGCTACGGGCGAAGGCTACCGGGCGGGCGGCCATGGGGGCAGAGGAGATGCGCCGGTCCGCCCGCGGTGTCGCCGTCCGGGTGCGAAAAGTGGTGGAGCGGTGACGGAGAAACACCCGGGCCGTTTGCCCCCGCGGGCTCCCGGCCGTCCGGATACCGGGTGACCGTCAGAGTTTTTTCAGGGCCTGCACCAGTTTTGCGACCGTTTCCCTGGCATCGCCGTAGAGCATCCGGGTATTGTCCCGGTAGAACAGGTCGTTCTCGATCCCGGCAAAGCCCCTCCCCTGGCCCCGCTTGAGAACGATCACGTGCTTTGCCTGCTCCACGTCCAGGATGGGCATCCCGTAGAGAGGGCTCCCCTGCCGGTGCGCCGCCGGGTTCACCACGTCGTTGGCCCCGATGACGAGCACGACATCGGTGGCCGGGAACTCTGGGTTCACCTCGTCCCGGTCGAAGAGCAGGTCGTAGGAGACCCCGGCCTCGGCGAGGAGCACGTTCATGTGCCCGGGCATCCGCCCGGCCACCGGGTGGATGGCAAACTTCACCGAGACACCCCTTGACCCCAGCAGGTCGGAGAGCTCCTTCACCTTCTGCTGGGCCTGGGCAACGGCCATGCCGTAGCCGGGGGCGATGACCACCCGGTCCGCGTAGGCGAGAAGGACTGCCACGTCGTCCACGTCGATGGCCTTCATGCTGCCCGCCGCCTGCACCGCCCCCTCCTCAGTGGCGCCAAAGGCCCCGAAGAAAACGTTCGTGAGCGAACGGTTCATGGCCTTCGCCATGTGGAGGGTGAGGAGAGATCCCGCGGCCCCGACAATGATGCCCGCGATGATCATCGCATAGTTGGGGGTGGCAAAGGAGAACCCGTCCAGCGCGACGGCAAGACCCGTGAAAGCGTTGTACATGGAGATGACGACCGGCATGTCAGCCCCGCCGATCGGGAGGGTCATGAGGAGGCCGAAGGCCAGGGCCAGGATGAAGAATACCGGGAGCCACATCTCCGGGGATACCGGTATCCAGGCGGGCTGCAGGACGATGCAGGCGCCGGAAACGATGGTGAGAACGAGCACCGCCATGTTCAGCAGCTGCTGGCCCGGGAAGGTCACCGGCCGCGGGGGCATCCAGCCCTGCAGCTTCAGGAAGGCAATAATGCTCCCGGAGAATGAAACGGCCCCGATGAGCCCGCCCACGACCGCAAGGGAGGCTGTGACAGGGGTGGTGGGGCCCAGGAGGGCCACGGCCGAGATACCCGCCGCCGCGCCGCCGCCCATGCCGTTGAAGAGCGCGATCATCTGGGGCATCTCGGTCATGGCCACCCGCTTCGCTGCCACGTACGCGAGGCCGCCGCCAATGGCTATCGCGATCACGATCAGGGCCAGGTTGGTGAGGCCCGGGGTGAAGAACGTGACCAGCGTTGCGATCAGCATCGCGGCACCGGCCCAGACGATCCCGCTCCGGGCGGTGAGGGGATGGCTCATTCGCTGGAGGGCGATGATGAAGAGAAAGACCGTCGCCAGGTAGACAGGCTCGATGGCAAAGGAGAGGTCGGCCATGTCACGCCCCCTTCCCGGGCTTCTTCCCGCTTCGGTCAAACATCTGGAGGATCCGTTCCGTCACCACGTACCCACCCACCACGTTCGCGGCACCGAGCACCACGGCGATGAATCCGATCACCTGCTCGACCGGGGTCTTTGCCAGGCCAAGCGCCACCATGGCCCCCACGAGCACGATCCCGTGGATGAAGTTGGAGCCGCTCATGAGTGGCGTGTGCAGGATAACAGGGACCCGGCTGATGACCACGTAGCCCGTGAACGCGGCGAGCATCGCGATGTAGAGCGCGATCCAGAAGGCGGTGATGTCGGTCATGGCTTCCCTCCGGTGATCAGGTTGAGGGTGGGTTTGTGCCGGACCTCGCCGGCATGGACAAGAAGGCTCGCGGCCAGGATCTCATCGGTGAACTCGCGGGTGAGCGTTCCGTCCTTCCCGATGAGCAGCAACAGGAAGGCCTGGAGGTTCTTTGCGTACATCTGGCTGGAATGGTACGCGATCCGGGCCGGGAGGTTCTGGGGGCCGATAATAGTGACGCCGTGGGCGTTCACGGTCTTCCCCGCTTGGGTCAGCTCGCAGTTCCCGCCCGTCTCCGCGGCCAGGTCCACGATGACGGCGCCCGGGCGCATGGTAACGACGGTCTCCTTCGTGATCAGGATGGGCGCCCTCCGGCCGGGGATGGCAGCTGTCGTGATCACGATGTCGGCACGGCCTACCGCGGCGGAGACCATCTGCTGTTCCTTCACCTTCTCCTCTGCGGTGAGCTCCCGGGCGTAGCCGCCTGCTCCTTCTGCATTGATCTCCAGTTCCAGGAACTTCGCACCCAGGCTCCGGACCTGTTCACCTGCGGCCCGCCGGACATCGTAGGCCTCCACCATGGCACCGAGGCGCTTTGCCGTCGCAATCGCCATGAGGCCGGCGACCCCTGCCCCGAGAATGAGCACCGTGGCCGGCCGGATCGTGCCCGCGGCCGTGGTCAGCATCGGGAGGAACTTCGGGCAGTGGTCGGCTCCCAGGATCGCGGCGGCGTACCCGCCGGCCGTTGCCTGGGAACTGAGCGCATCCATGCCCTGGGCCCGGGTGATCCGCGGAACCAGCTCCAGGGCAAAGGCGGTGATCTTCCGGTCCCGCATCCGGGTAACGGTGGGGAGGTTTGTGGCCGGGTTCATGAAGCCAATGACAATCGTCCCTTCGGCAAGCATCTCCACATCGGCGACGGACGGGGGCTGCACGCAAAGCACGATGGTGGCTCCCTGGAGCAGCTCGGCCCGGCCGGCTGCAATCCTCGCACCTGCAGCCGCATAGAGATCATCCGGATAGAACGCTCCCGCTCCCGCGTCGCGCTCGACCCGAACCTCGTATCCCGACTTCGCGAGCTTCTGGACCACCTCCGGAACGGTTGCCACGCGCTGTTCGCCCGGAGCCTGCTCCTTCACGACAGCGATGACGATCCCCTTCATGGCCAGGGCCGCGGCGGGGGCGGTCACGAATGCCACCCCTTTGTTCCTGTAGTCTGGAGTTGGATCACCCTCATTCCTCCCATGTTATGGTGCAATGTCTCCTTCTAGTTGCACCTAAAGCCTTTTTATCTTACGCAATTCGCCTGACATGCCGCCTGTGGATCTCTCAGGAGCTGCCCACCGGCGAAACCTTTTTATCATCCTCCTTCCCATGTCGTTCCAATGAACCCAACCCGTTCATCAACGACCCAACCCGGCTCTTCCTGGCCGCTCTGTGGTAAGCGGCCGCTCTTCTCAGTACATGTTAATCCATATCCCTGATCCGCACAGAAGCGGAACGGGACGCCTGCAACCGACCAATCTCACCTCCGTGGTATACCGTTATGATCCAGACAGAAAGGGAAGGAAGGGTGGCCTGGACCCCCCTGGAAGATCGAAGGCTCTACGACCTGATCGAGGCGCTCGGAGACCGGAGCGAGCACCTGCGCCGGGTGCACGCAGTCGAAGAACTGGGCTCGGCCAGCGATCCGAGGGCCGTGGGGGCCCTTGTTGAAGCACTGAGGGATGAACACCCGGACATCCGCCGGCTTTCGGCACGGGCACTGCGGGAGATCGGCTCCATCCGCTCGGTCTACCCTCTGGTGGATCGCCTGCAGGACCCCGAGGAGAAGTGGAAGACCCGGATGCTGGCCGCTGAGGCCCTCGGCCGCATCGGGACGTCCAGCGCCATCGAGGGACTCGTCGCACGGCTCCTGGACCCGAAGGAGGAACCGCAGGCACGGATCGCGATCGCCCATATCCTGGGACAGACCCGGAGCCCTGCAGCGGAGAACGCCCTCAGGGAATGCCTGAGGGATAGGGATCCCGGGATCAGGAAAGCGGCGGAGAATGTGCTGGCAGATAGCGGGAAGGTGTGAAGAAGGACCGGACCATTAGGTCCAGGAACCACAGAAGTGCTGTCCTTCCCAGGATTCCCCCTATTTCTCCCCGAACGTCATCCCCTTATTGTCGATCTTCGTCTCCACCGCCACCTTGAGGCCCAGCTCCGCGACCACCTTCTCCAGCTCCTTCCGGCTCCGTTCCGTTATCACAGCGATGGTGGGCCCCACCGAGGACATCCCCACGAAGTCAAAGCCGGCCTCCCGGATCGTGGCCATGTAGTGGTAGATCCGGAACCCGTGGTGCTCCACCTCGGCCCGCTTGGAGCCGCGGAACTCGATCTCCCAGAAGATCTTCCCCGCCTTCTTCACATCCCCCCGTTCCAGGGCCGGGATGAGGTCCATGAGCACCATGTGGCACTTCACCTCACGGTCCATGTAGTCCAGGTTCCGGCCCCGGTTCATCAGGAGCTCGATCTCCCGTGTCCCTGCCGACGAGATGTCGGAGGAGGGAATGACGACAAAGACGTTCAGTCCCTCGGCAAAGGGATGGGTGTACACGAGGGCCAGGTCGTCGCCCATGACGGCCATGCCGCCGTGGGTCGAGACGGCAGGGCCGACACCGGTCTCGAACGCAAACGCGACCCTGCCGTCGCCTGTCTCCTCCACGAAGTTGTAGCCCATCAGGAGCCGGAGCTCGGTCTGCGTGAGGGGTGACCCCACCGCCCGGTTCATGGCATTCAGGGCGGCGATGGAGATGGTGGAGGTGGAGCCCATCCCCACGTGGTGATACTGGTGGTCCTTAGCCTTGATGCGGAACCCCCCCTGGTAACCGACGGCCTTCCGGAAGATCTCGACGTGGTGCCGGAGGACCGGGGCACGGTCGAAGTCGATCTCGATCTCCTTCGGGGTGCAGGTGACCTCGGCGGCGCAGTACTCCTGCAGGGCGTATCCCACGCCCCCGCCGCCGGGCTTCCCCGGCGCGATCCGGTTCATGTCCAGCACGGTCAGGTGGATCCGTGCCGGGGCGGTGACCTTCACCGCTCCCTTAACCGGTTTTAACGTGAACTTC
>JAJRDC010000254.1 GCA_028678635.1 Methanomicrobiales archaeon | reverse complement strand
CCGTCCAGGTTCACCATGACCGGCAGCAGGACATCTTCGTGCTCTGCGATCCGGAAGGCCATGAGCATGGTGTCATAGGCCTCCTGGGCGGTGGCTACATACACCTGGAGCCAGCCGGTGTCCCGCTGGGAGAGGGCGTCGGTGTGGTCCGCCCACACGTTCCAGGGCGGGGCCACAGCCCTGTTCACGTTGGCCATGACGATGGGGAGCCGGGCTCCCGCCGCCCAGTGGAGCATCTCGTGCATGTAGAGAAGTCCCTGGGAGGAGGTGGCGGTGAAGGTCCGGATCCCGGTCGCGCTTGCCCCGATGCAGGCCGCCATGGCCGAGTGCTCGCTCTCCACGGGGATGTAGGTGGCCTGCATCGTCCCCTGGGCCACGTACTGGGCTATCAGCTCCACGATCTCGGTCTGGGGGGTGATGGGGTAGGCGGCAACCACCCCGGGCTTTGCCTCCCGGACGGCCTCGGCCACGCCCCGGTTCCCGGTGGCAATGGTATGCATGTCAGGCCGCCTCCCGGAGGAGCCGATCGCGTCGCTCCACAATCTCCCGTTGCAGCTCCTGCACCTGCCCCGGTGTGATCCCCTTGAACCGCCCCTGTGGCGAGAGGTAATCAGAGAGAGGGAGCGGTTTCGCCATCGCTGCTTTCGATGGGGCGGAGATGGCCAGCTTCCCGTACTCCCGCTCGTAGAGGATCCACATGCCGGTCTTCACGGCCAGTTTCCCCATCTCGATGGTCTTCCCCGGTGGGAACCTCCACCCCGTGGGGCAGGGGGCCAGCAGGTGGATGAACTTTGATCCGGGGAGGGAGAGGGCCTTTCTCACCTTCGAGAAGAGATCAGTGGGGTACGCGCTGCAGGCAGTGGCCACATAGGGTGGCCTGTGGGCTTCGACGATCTGCTCGATGTCCTTCCGGGGATGGGCCTTCCCCGCCGGTGTGGTGGTGGTCCGGGCCCCGACAGGGGTGGCCCCGGACCGCTGCATCCCCGTGTTCCCGTAGGCCTCGTTGTCGTAGCAGATGTAGAGGAAATCCGTCTCCCGCTCGAATGCCCCCGAGAGGGACTGGAGGCCGATGTCCACCGTACCTCCGTCCCCGGCGTACACGATCACGTTCGTCTTTTTCCCCAGCGCCCGGAAGGCAGCGCTCATCCCCGAGGCGCAGGCCGCTGCCGCGGCAAAGGCGATGTTGTATACCGGCACGTTCACCGCGGTCTTCGGGTACATCCCCTGGATGACGCTCGTGCAGCAGGCGGGGATCACGAGCACTGTGTCCGGGCCGGATGCCTTCAGGATGTACCGGAGGCACAGGGACGAGCTGCACCCCGCACAGGCACTCGTCGTGGGGAGGATATACTCCTCTTTCGGGATCTCGGCCATGATCTCTCGCGTTCCGGGTGGGCGGGACGAGGGATAAGGATGGTGCTGGCCCGTCCGGCAGGTACCCCCCACTGATTCGCATCCCTGGGAACCACGGTGGAATGCTATCCTCATCAAGGGAGGGGCCGGGAGGGGGCAGCGCCCCCTTCCGCCGGCAGATCACATGAAGGCCCCCGGTCGGCGATCGCAGAGGAGATGCGGAAGCGGATGCTGTGCGGGCCGTCCAGAATCGTTCTCTATCCAAGCAGGTCCCCTACTCGATCTGGCTCGGGAGCCAGCCAGCCCTCTTCACCACCCACCAGGCCGCAAGCGTGGCCACGACGGTGGAGACGATGATGGTGCCCAGGTAGAGGGGAATATCATTCTCCGTGAAATTGAACATCATATTGGAGGCGACCGTCGCAATCGTGTTGGGGACGAGGAGCGCCGTCCCGATGATTGTCAGGTACGCGACGAGCATCGCCAGCCGGTTGTTCAGGATCTGGAGCTGGTTGTTGTAGATGGACTGAAGCACTTCCAGGCCGCTGGCCAGCACCTCCGACAGGTGCTCGGCAAGGCCGATCTGGGCCTGGACCTCCACGATCAGGGCGTTGATCCGGTCCAGGATCTTCTCGTCGTCGGTGAGGAGCTCGGCGTCACCGTACCGGAGCGAGGAGAGGGCATCCACGGTGGCCCAGAGACCCCCCAGGTACACGATCAGGGCGTGCTTCATCTCATAGATCTTCTGGGCGATCACGGACCGGGGCGTCTTCGGGTCGGTGAGCTCCTTGGAGAGCATGTCCCCGTGTTCCTCGATCTCGGCCAGGTAATCGAAGTTGCGGGAGTTGTTCTCGTCGATGATCCGGATCAGGAGGTGGGTGATTTTATCGGGGGATGGCATTTCCCTGGGGATCTTCCGGAGCAGGGTCTCGGCGTACCTGCGCATCCGGAAGAACCGCCGCACCTCCCGGGTGTGGAGAGTGACGATGGCCGTCTCGTGGATCAGGATGAAGAGGGGTTCCAGCTTGACATCAAATCCCTCCATGAAGATGGCTGGCACCATCAGGCCCATCTCGTTGTCAAAGTCCTCGTACCCACTCCGGGGGTTCTTCATCAGGTTCCGGACCAGGAGCTCGGTGAAGCCCAGGGACTGGGCCACCGTGCAGACGTCCCGGTCAATGTCATCGATGATGTAATCGATCCAGGCCAGCTGCGCATCCTTCAGGAGGTCGGTGAGGTCGCCGATGTTCTGGGACTCGCGCCGGAGGGTCCCCTCGGCCCTCATCGCGGCGCAGAACGCCTTGCTCTCCATGGCAGGAATGACATCATTGGCCCT
>JAJRDC010000106.1 GCA_028678635.1 Methanomicrobiales archaeon | reverse complement strand
CCTCCAGGGGATCGATGGTGGTGGCCTCGTAGAGGACCATGTGGGTGAACCGCTTGGGCATCCGGTCCTCCACCTCGACGAGGCCACCGCCGATGGGGTGGATGGGGATCCCCCGGCGGATCAGGAGACCGTCGAGGGTGATGGTGCAGATCGTGCAGATCCCTGAGGTCACCGGGGGAACGGTGAAGGAACCGATGGTCTCACCCGTCGAGAGGAACCGGACCCGGTTGGAGACGGAGATACCCGACCGGTGCGCCTGGCGGAAGACACGGATGGCCGACTCCAGGTGTTCCTCCGGAATCAGGGAGAGATTGTAGATGACGGTACCGGTGTTTTCCACCGGATCATACGTGACCTGGGTGGCCAGTTCACCGATGAGATCGTTGATGAACTGGAGGGCAGGGGGGGCGGGCTCTCGACCTGCGGCGGCTCTGCGGGGGGCCATCGTTCACGCTCTCTCTCTCTAGAAGAGTAGGAGGGAACAGCATATGAGCTGTTCGGCCCGGGGATCCCCGCGGGTGCGGCAGGGAAGAAATGTTCTATAGTACAAAGGCAATTTTATGGTGAATGGACACCGAGACGCGAGAACGGGCACGGCTGGCGGTGCGGAGGATCCTGGAGGCGGCATCCTTCGAGGTGGAGGATCTGGAAGCCCCGCTGGATCTCTCCGCGGTCCGCCATGACACCTGCGTGATTGTCCTCTGTTCCGACGATCCCGCCGAGATCGAGCAGTTTGACCGGACCGGCTACCGCTGCAGGCTGGGGGAGCAGGACGTGGACAGCCGGAAACTTCTCCTCACCTTCAGCGACCACCCGGGAACCTCCCACTGCATCCGGTGGGGCAGGGACGAGCTGGAACGGCATGCAGGGCAGGCGGCCCTCGCGTACATTGTCCAGAAACCCCTGGACCTGGACCTGGGCACGGTGGCACACGTGGTCGTGAAGAAGGAGACCGTTCCCCAGGAGCTGACCGGTCCCGACATCCCCCACCTCCCCGTGAAGGTGGACGAGGCCCGGGCCCGGGCCATCACCGGTGCCGAGGGAGCGGCCCTCTGCCGGTTCATCCCCTACTGGTACTTCCACTACAGATCCCAGGGCCAGAAGGCGTTCGGCGCCCAGGTGGTCAGCTTCAATGCCGAGAAGAACGGGGCATTGAACGCCATCAACGGGCAGGAGATCGAGATGGACATCGGGAAGGTCCAGAACTCCGGGATCCCGATCCACTCCCAGCTCCTCCAGCCCGTGATCCCGAAAGGGGACGCCGAGGAGAAGATCCGGGCCCAGGTGATAGACCAGCTGACCCAGAAGGTGCGGGTGAAGCAGGCGAAGGGGGACACGATCTTCTACGAGGAGCGGGTCTTCAAGCCCGAGAGAAAGGACGTGGCCGTGGACCTGCAGATGGTCTACATCCCGGTCTGGCAGTTCAAGGACAAGAAGAAGATCGCGGAGCTGAACGCCTTCACGGGCGAGGTGCTCCAGGAACCCATGGACACGGGCGCCGAGATTCTCTGACGCCCCGGCCGTTCCCATGATCGTTGTCATCGGCGGCGGTCCCGCCGGCCGCCTGGGGGCCATGCGCCTGGCCCGTGCCGGGCGGGAGGTCACGCTCGTCGACCGGGGCGGCGTGGGGGGCCAGTGCCTCCACCATGGCTGCATGGTGATCTGCGCCCTCTCGGACGTGGCCAGGACGCTCACCTATACCCGCTCCCTGAAGGACCTGGGGGTCCTGGATGCCGTGCCCCGGGTCTCGTTCCCGGCACTCATGGCCGAGCTCCGGAAGATCCAGGACCAGATCGAGGCGGTGCTGGACGAAGAGACCCGGCAGGCGGGTGTCACGGTCCTCACCGGCAGGGAGGGACGGCTGAACGGCCGCCACGTGTCCATTGACGGAAAGGACGTGAAGGCCGATGCGGTGCTCCTTGCCACCGGTTCCCGCCCCGTGATCCCGGAGGTGGAGGGGGGCGATCTCCCGGGCATCGTGAATGCCCATACCCTGGGAACCCTGCCGGGCATCCCGGAGAGCCTGGCCATCATCGGCGGCGGGGTGATGGGGGCCGAGTACGCCTATATCTTCCGTGCCCTCGGCTCCGAAGTGCACCTCTTTGCCCGCAGCGGGTTCCTCCGGGACCTGGACCCCCGGCTCCGGGAGGAGGCCCTGCGCGAGCTCCGGGGCGTCCATGTGCATGAGCACCGGACCCTGGTGCGCTTCACCGGGGAAAAGGCCGTGGAGGCGGTGGTGACCCTGGGAAAGGACGGGGGTGCCGACACGGCCGCCGACGCGGTGATCCTCGCCACCGGCCTTGCACCCAACACCGGCACCATCCGGGGGCTGGACCTGGGCCCCCTGGGAGAGGTGGTGGTGGACGACCGGATGCAGTCGAGCGTTCCGGGGGTGTTCGCGGCCGGTGACGTGACCGGCCCGCCCTACCTGACGCCGGTGGCCCGGATGGAAGGGATGGTGGCCGCCGACAACATCCTGGGGAAGGACCGGAAGATGGACTACCGGTGCATCCCCCAGTCCCTGACCCTCTTCCACGAGCTGGCCTGGTGCCGCAGGGACTGCGACGGCCACGTCGCCCTGGGAGCCCCCTCGCCGGCCGGCCCGGGGTCCTTCTGGTCGGTCCCTGCAGGGGCCACGGGCTTCACCAAGGTGGAGGTGGACCCGGAGAACGGGCGGCTCTGCAGCATCGCCGCCGCAGCGCCGGGGGCCTCGATCCTTGTCTCCTACCTGGCGTTTCTTATGAGGGAGGGGTACACGGCGGAAGATTTCCGGGACTTCCTGGAGGTCCACCCCAGCACCGACGGGGCCTTTTCCCTGATCCGGTTCGCCGAAGAGTGGCTCCGCACCCGGAGATAGCGGGCCGGAGCCCCCTCTCCTCCCGGCCCTTCCCGGGGAGAGGTAACTTCTTGGTGCATCACGCTCAGATTGCTCCGGGATCACCATGAGAACCTTCCTCGTCCCCGGGATCGTGGCCCTTGCCCTGATCCTGCTGGCGGTATCCCCGGCGGGAGCCGCGGCCGCCGATGTCACGGTGACCTCCATCAGCCTCACTCCGCCGGTGCTGATCCAGGGGGACACCGCGACCCTCATGGTCACCCTGACGAACGGGGGAGACGATGCCGTGGGCATCCGGAGGGTCTTCCTCCTGGGGGTGCCCCAGAAGGTGATCCCCCTGAACGATCCCTACCAGACCGTCGGGGACATTGGGGCGGGGACCTCCCGGGCCTTCACCTTCCTGCTCCGGGCAGACGGCCCCGATACCACCTACTACCCCTCGTTTGTCGTGGATTACCGGGACGAGGGAAACCTGAACCTCCCTGTCCCTGTCCAGGTGGACTCCCGGGAGCCCACCCTCTCCCTGCAGGTACAGCCGGATACCTTTGCGAGGGGGCGGAAGGAGCTGGTGGTGGTCCGGGTGGGCAATCCCCGGACCAACACCGTGAACGGGGTCACCCTCTCAGCCGGGGGCGAGGGCGTGGACGTGGTCCCGGGCAGTTATTTCATCGGCGACATGACCCCGGACGGGGTGGCCAGTGTCTCCCTGAATGTGACCCCGTACCAGGACGCGGACCTCACCTTCCGGCTGAAATACGCGAACGGGATCAACCTCCACACCCGGGAACTGGTCCTCCCCATCCGGCTGGAGGATGACCTGAAGAAGGCGGACCTTGTGGCCTCCAACGTGGTGGTGGAGACCGACGGGGGGAGGTACCGGCTGACGGGAGACGTTTCCAACGCGGGGCTGCAGGCGGCCAACGCCGTGACCGTGACGGTGGGGGGGGACGCCACTCCCGTGGACCCGTACCGGTTCTACGTCATCGGGTCCCTGGAGCCCGACGACTTCGCCTCCTTTGAGCTGACCTTCACCGCGAAGGGTCCTGGCGAGATCCCCCTGATCATGGAGTTCAAGGACAGCGACGGCCGGATCACCACCCTGTCGGTTCCCGTCCGGCTGGACACGGTCGCCGGGTCCAGCGGTGAAGGGGAATGGCCGGTGGCCCTCGTGGCCGTCGCGGTCATTGTGCTCGTGGCCGTTGCCGGGATCGTGGCCTACAGCTGGAAGAAGCGCTGATACACCGCCCCTCACCGGAAGTACCGGGTCAGGATCTGGTGGGTGATCCGGGACCCGAGGGACGGCTGGATGGACTGGAGCCAGAGGTAGAATCCCATCATCCGGTACGACCGGTTGGACTCGAACTTGAAGGTCCGGTCCCCCGCTTTCACCATCTTCAGGTAGTGCCGTTTCTCCCGGGACTTCAGGTAGATCAGGGGCTCGCCGTCCGGGAGGTTCACCGACGGGATCACCTTTGAGTACCGTTGCAGGAGTTCGTTCGACGGGATCACCCGGTCCCCCACCCGGAGCCTCACCTCCTGTCCCATCACCCGGACCGCCGGGGGGAAGAGGGCCCCCAGCAGGATCTTCTTCACGAGATCGGTCCCGTCGGACGGTGAGCCGTGCGGGAGGCCCCGCTTCGGGTCCCAGATCCCCGAGAGGATCCGGCTGCGCTGGGTGTCGTGCAGGGCCTTGTAGTCAAAGGGCCGGGCCAGCGCCAGCTCCGGTGCCTCCACCAGTTTCGGGTTCGGGGGGGGACGCGGGATCTGGGCCGAAAGGTCCCCGGGCCGGATCAGGGTTTTTATCTCCTCGCAGGTGGCGGTGGAGAGGAGGGTGTTGGCCGGGTCCCGGAGGAGCCTGCGGACCGCGGAGACCCGGGAGATGTCCACCGAGGAGAAGAGCATGAAGGGGACTTTCTCCTGGCCAAAGAGGAACCCCAGGAGCTTCTTCTTGTACGCGATCTCCTCCTCCAGCTCGTTCAGGTTGGCCGACGAGGTGACGATCTCGCCGAAGGCCACCGAGCGGTCCCGGCCCAGGAGGAAGAGGTCGAACTCGGCGAGATCCTGCCCGTTCCCCCTGACCTTGATGTCACCGGACTGGGAGTAGAAGAGGCCGTTCTGCCCCAGCTGGACCTTGATCCGCCGGATCCGGGCATCCGCACCCTTCGACACCACGTGCCTGATGGAGTCCGAGGAGAGGGCCAGCCGGAGCACCATCTCGTAGATCAGGGCCTCGTACCACCGCCCCTCCGCGGTCTTCATGGTCCCCGGGTCCTGCGAGAAGAGGTTCTTCTTCTGTCCCTTCGAGAGGTGGCGCAACGCGTTGAGGGCCGCGGCCCGGTCGGGCCGGAGAGACGAAAAGTTGTGGTTGAGCCACCGGATCATTATTCCCACATACCGTGGGCGACGGGCGCTGATAAAATGGTCAGTCGGGGGGGCCGCGGGGCCCGGATCCCGGGCAGGGGATCCCCGGTGCCCGGCTCCCCCCCCCCAGTCCCTGCAGGATTGGGTTTAAATCATACCGGATGTGCAGGGATCTTTCCACCGATCCGGAAGGGAGGGCACCGGGCATCCCACGTCGGAGAGTGTGCCTGTTCCCGCCACCGGTCCCCACCGGGCGGGATCTGAGATACATTGTAATAGCATTATCGCGCAAATTTACCGTAATGGACAGGGTCGAGTTTTTTTCCATCATCGCGGGGGAGATGGGGGAGATCTTCACCCTCCTCGGGATCCTCACCTGCATCCCGCTCCTTGCCATCCCTGTCTTCGGCCAGTGGGACCTCTTCATCCCCATGGTGCTCGTCCCCGTCATCTTCCTCCTGCTCGGGCGTCTGATGATCCGGATCCACCCGGCAACGGGCGAGAGCCGGCTCTCCATCACGCTCGCAGCCGTTGCCATGGTCTGGTTCATCGCAGCCCTGGTGGGCGCCATCCCCTTTGCCCTGGGGGCCGGCATGCCATTCACCGACAGCCTCTTCGAGGCCATGTCCGGCTGGACCTGCACCGGCCTCACCCTGGTCGTCATACCGGAGACCATGCCGGCCCCGCTCCTCTTCTGGCGCTCCTTCATGCAGTGGATCGGGGGCATCGGGATGGTGGCCTTTACCATCTCCACCCTCTCCCGCTACTCCCTGACCGGCGCCCGGTTCTTCCGGCTGGAGGAGGACTCGGAGGCCTTCATCCCCACCCTTGTCTCCATCGGCCGGCAGATGGGGGCCGTGTACCTGGTCCTCACCGCGGCAGCCCTGGTGGTCATCCTCCTCTCCGGCATCCCTCCCTGGGATGCCCTGAACCTGGCCATGACCTCCATCTCCACCGGGGGATTCACGGTCCATGCCGCCGGGATCTCCTACTACCAGAGCCCGCTCCTCGAGTACCTGCTGGTTCCCATCATGCTGGCGGGATCGCTCCCCTTCATGGTCTTCTACTTCCTGATCCGGAAGCGCCGGATCTCCCCGCTGCTCCGCTCCAGCCAGGCCCGGCTGCTCCTCGCTCTCGTCATCATCGGTACCCTTCTCGTCGGGCTGGATCTCATCACCATCACCGGGTCCGACCCGGAGCCCGCCTTCCGGCACGCGCTCTTCATGACGGTCTCGGCCATCACCACCACCGGGTACCAGGATGTCTCCCTCCAGCTCTGGGCATCGGTCTCCATGATGCTCCTCATGATCCTGATGTTCATCGGGGGTTCCTCGGGGTCCGCGAGCGGGGGGGTCAAGCTCTACCGGGTCCTCCTGGGCTACCGCGGGGTCATCTGGTGGCTGAAGCGGATCTTTGTCCCGCCCCGGATCGTGGTGCCGTTCCGGTGGGAGGGCCGGGACGTTCCCACCACCATCGCCGAGAACGAGGTCCGGAACAACGTGCTGGTCATCGCCCTCTACATCCTGGGGGTGGCCGTGGCCATGATCGTGGCCCTCCACTTCTCCACGGTTTTCTTCGAGTCCAGCATCGTCCTCTTCGAGGTGATCTCCGCCGTGTCCAGCACCGGGATCACGACGGGGTTCGTCTCCCCGCAGATGCACGAGATCCTGAAATGGCTCTTCATCCTCCTCATGTGGGCGGGGAGGCTGGAGGTGATCCCGGTCATCGTGCTGGGGATGGGGATCGCAAACATCGCCCTCCCCGACGAGTCCGGCCACCTCGCGGAGGTCCCGGCGAAGAAGGGCCATGAGGTGACCGCGGCCGCGGTGGTGACCCCTCCCGCCCCGGAGGCACCCGCGGTCCCGGAGGAGTCGAGCTGGATGAAATGGCTCCGGGAGCTCCTGGACGGCTCCGACATCGACCTCGCGGTCTTTGAATCGGTCTTCAACATCGCGGTGGAGATCTCCCGGGAGGGGCGGGAGGGGAAGCCCGTGGGGACGGCCTTCATCGTGGGCGATGCCCCCGCGGTGCTCGCAAAGTCCCGGCAGCTGATCCTGAACCCCTTCGAAGGACACCCGCCGGAGGCCCGGAAGATTGAGAACCCGGATCTCCGGGAGAACGTCAAGGAGTTTGCCCTGCTGGACGGCGCCTTTGTCGTGAGCGGGACCGGTCTCATCGAGGCGGCCGGCCGGTACATCACCATCGACACCTCCGGCGTCCAGATCCCGAAGGGCCTGGGCACCCGCCACGGTTCCGTGGCCGGGATCACCCAGGCCACGAAGGCGGTTGGCCTGGTCGTCTCCCAGAGCGGCGGCCGGATCTCGGTCTTCAAGGGCGGCCAGATGGTGAAGCAGTTCACCACCCTCTGACCCCCGCGGCAGCGGACGCGGCCTCGGACGCGGCCGACGCGGATCACGTTGAACACGGAATCCTCACCGGAGATACCGGCATCCTCACTGGAGATGTACGACTGGTGAGACGCTCCTGGGGGGGACCTGCGGTCCCCCCCGCCGCGTGGGCGGCCCCCCCTTGCTGAGGATAGCCCGCCATGTCGGTTTCAACCCACACGCATCACCCGAACCTCGTCCGCTCAACATCCTACCCAGGCTATCCTCTCGGTATGGGAGGGTCCGGGAGGGGGGCCGGGCGTGGCAGCCCGGGCCCCCTCCCGCTGAGTTCCGGGCACCGAACCACCGAATGCTTTTTCTCCTCATTCACCCCGCCGGCGAAGAACCTATACGTCCGGAGGTACCTCAGATAAAGCACCCAATGGACCGGAAGATCGTTATCCGCGGTGCCCGCGAGCACAACCTGAGAAACGTCACGGTAGAGCTCCCGCGGGACCAGTTCATCGTCATCACCGGCCTCTCGGGGTCCGGCAAGTCCACGCTGGCCTTCGACACCCTGTACGCCGAGGGCCAGCGCCGCTACGTGGAGTCCCTGTCGGCCTACGCCCGGCAGTTCCTGGGGCTCATGAACAAGCCGGATGTGGACGCCATCGAGGGGCTCTCGCCGGCTATCTCCATCGAGCAGAAGACCACG
>JAJRDC010000029.1 GCA_028678635.1 Methanomicrobiales archaeon | reverse complement strand
TCTTCTTGGATTCTGAAGGGGAGTCCTCCTCTCTCCATCCCTCCAAAAATTTTCGCAGTTAAATAAAACCATAAATATGATTCTCTCCCACAGGGGATCATATACAGGATGACGGGTAGTTGTATGAGCCGGAACACTGCACTGGCCGGATTCTGCCTCATCTGCATGGCAGCAGTTATCATCTCGGGATGTCTTACCTCACCACCGGGACCACCCATGACACCCACGCCGATACCCACGCCCGTTCAGACACCGGGAGAGGTCAGCCCGGTGACAGAGGGGGAAGGGGCCGTGGTGGATGCGAATAACCGCTTCGCTCTGGATGCCTACACACAGATCCGGAAGGATCCCGGTTCCACCATGGATAACCTGTTCTTCTCACCATTCAGTATCTCGTCAGCCCTCGCCATCACCTACGAAGGGGCACGGGGCACAACGGCGGATGAGATCCAGTCAGTCTTCCATTTCCCGAAGGATGATGCGATGCGGAGACAGGGTTTCCAGGGGCTCTACCGGGACATCAACCGGGGCAATACCCTCTACGTCCTGAAGACAGCCAACGCCCTCTGGGCAGAGAAGACCTATGCGTTCCTCCCCGGGTACATGAGCACGGCACAGGAGTACTACAGCGCCAATGCCACCAACATGGATTTCCAGAACCAGCCGGAGCCTTCCCGCCTGACCATCAACCGGTGGGTGGAGGACCAGACCAACAGCCGGATCAAAGACCTGATCCCCGCCGGGGGAATTGATCCCCTCACCCGGCTCGTCATCACGAACGCCGTGTACTTCAAGGGGACCTGGGTGAAGCAGTTCGACGCGAACAAGACAAGAGAAGAGATATTCACCATCGCACCTGGCAACACCGTCCCCGTACAGATGATGGAGCGGACCGACAGGGACGCACACTTCAACTACACGGAGACGGATACCGTGCAGGTCCTGGAGATGCCGTATGCAAAGGACGGCGGGAAGCAGCTCTCCCTGCTCGTCATCCTTCCGAAAGGAAATGACCTGTCCGCTGTCGAGGACTCGCTCACCGTGCAGCAGCTGTCTGAGTGGAGAAATGCCCTTGAAGGCCAGCGGGTGAAGGTCTATTTCCCGAAGTTCACAATGGAGACGAAGTACAGTCTTCCACGCACCCTGGCATCGATGGGCATGCCGACCGCATTCACATCGCAGGCGGACCTCTCAGGGATGGATGGCACAAAGAACCTGTATATCGGGGACGTCATCCACCAGGCCTTCGTGGACGTGAACGAGGAAGGGACGGAGGCAGCTGCCGCAACCGCGGTGGTGATAGTGGCAACAGCGATCCGTGACGAACCGCCGATACCGGAATTCCGTGCGGATCACCCGTTCCTCTTCCTGATCCAGGACAGTGATACGGGTAACATCCTGTTCATGGGACGGGTCATGAACCCGGGCGGATGAGGACCGGCGTCCACCCTTTTGTTTCAGAAACTCATGAAACCGCCCACCCGGAAATCATCATGAATCCCTAGATCCTTTCCCTGCACGGGATGATGGGAACATGAACATCTGCTACATCTATCATTCGGAAACGGGAAATACCCGGGGGATCGCGGACCGGTGTCTTGCCGCCACGGGAGGAGATCGGATCGAGGTGTACGATCTCCAGCATTACAACAAGATCACCAAGTTCCTGGTGGGAGGAAGGCGGGCAGGGAAGGGTCTCTCGGACCCCATCGAGCCATCCACCATCGATGCCTCGAAGTACGATCTCATGGTGATCGGTTCCCCCGTGTGGGGCGGGAAGCCCACGCCTGCGATCAACGCCGCCATCCAGGCCCTGAAGGGATGCGAAGGAAAGAAGGGCGTGCTGTTTGTGACCTGTGGCGGTTCGCCCGGGGAGAGTCTCTTCCTCATGAGGAAGGCGCTGGAAGGAAGGCGCGTGACCATCGCGGCCAGCATGTCATTCACCCGGAAAGAGCTGCGTGACGACAGCAGGCTGAACGATTTCATCCAACAGATCACATCTGTTGTCGCTGGCTAGACGATCGATCCTATATGTTGGGGCTGTTTCTGCAGGACACCGCGTGGATCAAGTTCTTCGCGAAAATATATCATGAGCAAACTCCTGATACCATAACTCTTTGCCGTCACCGCGAGCGGGGGGGACACGTGCCGGAGGGTTCACGGACACATCTCCTCCAGAATAAACGGTAATCTGGTATTCATGGAATAATACTGTTTAGATTGATAATAAACAAGCTTAAATCAAATAATTAAAAAGGATTGTTTTATATAATATTAAAATAAATACATGATCATGGTTAATGCCCGCCGGGTTTCGTTTCCCATAAAGTTACCTCCAGGGCCGGGATCCCCGACAACGATCGTCCGTATCGTCGGGATCACTATGCTCGCCCTGTTCCTTCTCGCAGGCTGCGCAAGCGCCGCAAACAGTCCCCCCGATACCGCATACGCATATCCCAGCGTGGACTGCCTCTGGCCTCCCAACCATAAATCCGTTGATGTCACGATCGGTGGTATCACCGATCCCGATGGTGATCCCGTCACCATTACCATCACGGCGATAGCGGGGAATGAGGCGCTGGCGTCAGGCGATGTGTCGGGGGTGGGAACCGGCACCGCGACACTCATGGCAGAGCGTAACGGAAATGGCAACGGGAGGAAGTATACCGTTTCCTTCACCGCGGGCGATGGGAACGGGGAAGGAGCCACCGGTGCCGTGGACGTCTGCGTTCCCCACGACCAGGGGGAACCGTGCACCTGTGATGATCCGGCACCGCCCCCCACCCCGGCACCCGCCACCCCGGTGGCTGACTTCATCGCGACTCCCCTCTCAGGGCTCGCGCCGTTAGAGGTTACCTTCACCGACCGGTCCGCCAACGTCCCCACCTCATGGTTCTGGGATTTCGGTGACGGCAGCAGCTCCACATCCCAGCACCCCACCCATACCTACCCGATGCATCTGACCGGTCCAGGGGTATACACCGTTTCCCTGATGGCCAGCAATGCCCAGGGGAGCGATACGATGACCCGCTCCAATTACATCACGGTATCCCTGACAGGCGTCACCTGCTCGGTTCCGATGGGAGGATACGGGGTGTTCGAACTGAATGTTCCCTACGGATCATCATGGAAGATACGCGGACCCTCCGGTTACCTGGGACCCGACGGTACCCTCTACGATGCACCATGGGAGCCGATATCGGGGACAAAGGCCTGTATCATGACGGACGCATGCGGGCCCGCCTACACGGTGTACATCCAGGGGCCGGATGGAACCGTGAAGGTATTTGAAGTGGCTTCCCTGGTCGGACAGAATTGCCACGTGATTCTTACCTACTGATCCGGGAAAAGAGGGACATGGCAGTGGCCCCCTGACCACCATGCGTGTTCAGGGCCACTGCCGACCGGAGAGGGACCTACGTTCCCGATCTTCCGACGTCAGGAAAGTGAACGGAAGGGAAACTGGTGAGTGGTGCTGCGATCGAGCGTCACGGGAGCGAAGTTGACGTCCCGCGAGGGAGCCGGAGAGAGGATTGTCAGCGGGAGATGCCGGAGCGGCAACCAGGGATAGGAGGGGGAGAAGGGAGAGACAGGCCAGGGTACGGGGTTTCACCGGGCAGGCCACCAGCGGCGTGACATGCGTGAATGAAGAAAGAGGGGGGCTCTCTCTGTTTCTTTTCGGTTCATTCAAAGAGAAAGGGTGGGATTAGATGCAAACCCAATTAAATAAGCCGCAGCAGGCGCCGTTCGTGCATTGCACCCTGCATGCCCGCCCACAGGACCCGCAGTTGTCCTTGTCCCTCAAGACATTCTTGCATTGGCCGTCGCAGCACTCGTAAAAGGGCGGACATTCATGCCCGCACCAGCCGCAATGGTCCTCATCCCAGTCCACATCGACACAATGTCTGTCGCAGCACGTCTCCCCATCCCCGCATTCAATGCCGCATCCGCCGCAGTTGAGCTCATCATCATACCAGAGGCTGAAATCAGTACATGCTCCCTTGCAGCACTCCTCGGCACCCTGGCAGACATTCCCGCAGACACCGCAGTTGTCCTCGTCATCCTGGATACTGACACACTGTCCGTCGCAGCACCTCTCCTGCGAAGTGCATTCCCTGCCAGTGTCACCGCAGAGTCTTGGCTCGCACTGGCCGTTCCGGCAGATTTCGGAGCTATCACAGCGGGTATTGCAGCCGCCGCAATAGCCGGCGTCCGTTCTTGTATCGACACAGACCCCGGAGCAGCAGGTATAGTCCGGGGAAGTGCAGACATTCCCGCACCCGCCGCAGTTCCGATCGTTCTCAAGGATATTTGTGCAGAGCCCCCCGCAACAGGCCCAGAAGTCAGGGCAGGTCATTGCCGTTTCACCGCAGTACTGAACATCTGATGCAAGGTCTCTGCATGCGCCATCGATGCACTTCTCTCCAGAACCACAGGTAGTGCCGCATTCCCCGCAGTTGTCCTTCTCTCGTGAGAGATCATGGCAGGAACCGCCGCAGCATGCCTGCCCGGCAGGACACGGGGTTTCACAGTCCCCGCAGAACACCGCGTCGGACTGCAGGTCGACACAGGAGTTCCCGCACCGGGTGAAGATTATCGGAGAACCTCCCATTTCCCTGAGCTTTGCCCCGCAGGTCACGCAGGTCCCCTCTTCGCAGACAGCGTCCTCCGCGCATCGGTTCCTGCAGGTGCCACAATTCTCCCGGTCGCTGGACAGGTCGACACAGGAGTCCCCGCACACCTCGGTCCCGGGCATGCATGTTGCGCAGGAACCGTCTCTGCAGATGTATGAGCAGAGATGTCCACACGTACCACAATTGGTGGGATCGGTCCGGAGGTTCACGCAGGTATTTCCACACTGGGAGAGACCATAGAAGCATCCCGCCGGGTTGCATCCGCCATCCATGCAGGGGGATCCGGCAGGGCAGACGTTCCCGCACGAGCCGCAGTTCCCTTCACCCGACTTCCTGACGCAGGTACCACCACAGCAGATTTCGTCCGGGTAACAGACCGTCCCGCACCGGCCGCAATGCTGTCCATCGGCCTGCAGGTCCACACACCGGTCGCCACAGAGTAACCAATCCTCCGGGCAGTTCCCGCTGGTGTATCCTCCCTCTCTCATGAACCCGCACTCCCCCTCCCAGCAGATCAAACCGGCAGGACAGGAAGAATCGCACGCCCCGCAGTTACTTTCCGAGAATTGGAGGTCCACGCACTCACCCGAGCATCGGGTCTCCCCAACGGGGCAACGACGTCCCAGGATCAAGTCGACGATCCCGGAGAAGAACCCTACCGGTTCTGCCTTCCTGACCTGCGGTGCCGGGAATCCTGCGTCTTCATCCGCCCTGCCAATGGTGGGTACCGCCGGGGTTCCCTTTGCGGGGGCCGCGGGGGACTCCTGGACCGGTGCCTTCGTTCCCACCTTTTCGAAGCAGTTCAGCGGGTTCCCTGTGGTTTTCTCGTACCCGCAGAGGGTCTTTGTCTCCCCGCAGTACCGGTAGCCGGTTTTGTTGATCATCGCAGCGTCCAGGCAGGAGCAACCCTTCGCGCATGAAACCGGCTTCACTGTCGTTGAGGACAAGACGGTCTTGACAGGTATCACTGTCGTCGTCTCCTCCGTCACCGGCTTCCCGTAGCAGTATTGCAGGTTCCCGGCGGAATCCTTATTACAGGCTACCTGTTCCCCGTTGCAGTACGTGTACCCTGCGGCCGTGGCTTTCTCCGGTACCATGCACGTGCAGCCGTCAGCACAGGTCGCCGACGGGACCGTCACCGGTTCCGGCTTCCGGAAGCAGTAGAGCGGGTTGTTGTTGTCGTCATAGTCGCAGACGGCATGGGGTGTATCGCAGTACAGGTATCCCGCTGCCGTGGCCTTCGCCGGGTCCAGGCAGGAGCAGCCCTCGTCGCATTTCACCTGCACCGGGGCCGGCGTCACCTGTTTCCTGAAGCAGTACTTCACGATCTTGGAGAGGGCATCGTCACAGACCTGTAGCTTTTCCCCGCAGATCACATAATGCAGTTTCTCAGCCTCTGCCTTCGTCAGGCAGTCGCAGCCCTTGTCGCAGGCCGCCTGCACCGACACCACGCAGACCGCGAGCCCGATGAGGACCGCGGCCAGGAATAACGATCTCCTCCGGTCTTTGAACATCCTTGCCACCACACAGGACAAGGAGAGGCAACCGTTTCTTGGGATAAAAAGGTGCCGAAATGGGTTCCGACGTGATCCATTGGTGATGCGTCTCATCCTGTCCGGGAACACCACCTGGCATTGTCATCCCGCGGATGTTTCCGAAATGAGATGCAGGAAGTATTCCGGCCGTTATCAGGTCGGGGGAAAATCGTGAGAGGGGGTCAGCCGGTGCTTCCCCGTTGCCGGTCACCGATCCCGGCGCTTCCTTCCGGTGAGCCAGGCCGCCCCGAGGAAGCCCGCAGCCCCGAGGGCCACAGAGTCCAGGGGAAGCCCTGTCGAGGATGTCTCCTCAGCAAGGTCCTCTTCTTCCAGGATCTCCTCGTCCACGCAGTCCTGGTCTTCCGCGTGGCCGCCGCAGTCCGGATCGCATTTGCCGTCGGCGAGTCCTTCGCAGTAGAAATCAGAACTTCCCGAGGGGCAATCGGTGGGGCATGTCTGGAAATTCTCCGGGATCGTGCAGAGTTTGTCCCCGCATTGGGCCCCACTGGCCGCCAATCCCACCAGGCTCGACACGCGGACTGTGGTGCCGTTCTCCAGAATACAGCCGGTACATTCACGGCAGACAGGTGAGTCCACCAGGTGCACCGCCTTATACCCCTGCTGTGCACAGTAGCTGTACTCCAGCCCTGTTCTCCCATAATAGAATTCCGCCTCGTCCACCGCCCGGCCATCCGGGAGGATGCACCGGCGCACCACGTCGCCGCCGGGCAGGGTCACGGTCGTGGTGTTGTACCCGACAGCGGAGCAGTAGACGGTCGTCGGGTTGATGGCCCCGGCGGCCGGGCCGACCAGGACGCATGCAGCCAGGACCAGAAGGGGAAGGATCTGGAAAATTCGTCCCCTCTTCGCCACCATCCACGTTCCCAGTCCCCCAGGTGACCTGCCCGGTTCCTTCAGATACCTGTTTTCTCCCATTGTCATCACCCGAACATCTCGTTGAACCGTATAATATCACCCTGTGCAATGACCAGCTCGTCTCTCCCATCACCGTTCACGTCGCCGGCGGATGTTGAACCCCCATGGCCGTATTCGTGGTAGAACTCCTTGATCAGGGTTCCCTCACCGTTGAAGACCCTAAGCCGGTTCTTGTAGTCATTGACGATAACAATCTCGGCTCTCCCGTCACCGTTGAAATCCCCGACCCCAAGGCCATCCCGGTAATCAAACCGGACATCGATGGGATCTCCGTACTCGGTGCCGTCCCAGTTGAGGAGATACACGTGATCGTTCCGGGACGCGAGAACGATCTCATCGCGGCCGCGTCCGTCGAGATTGCCCGCAGCTACCGCATCCCCCTCCTGGATGTTATCCGGTGAATGGAAGTTGGAGATGGTGGATCCGTACGCGTCCATGATGGTGACCTCCTCGGTTCGCTGGTTGGTACGGATGATCCCCGGGCCTCCGGTATTGCTGAGGTTCCCGACCGCCAGCCCGTCGTAATCCGAAAAGGTGCGGTCGAATTCCCTGATGAGATCCAGTCGCGAGGAATATATCTGGATGTTGTCATCGGTATCGCCGAAGATGACCTCATCGATCCCGTCATGATCGAGGTCCCCGACGGCAATCCGGTCTCCTCTCTTGATATCCATGTCCGTCAGCAGGTTACGGACTTCGCGCGTGTCGTCATATTTCAGGATCTTCAGGCGGTTGCTGTCGTGCCGCTTGATGAGGATCTGGTCCGGAACATCCCCGGACTGGAAGTGCCCGACGGCGATGGAATCGCCTTCCTCGAAGCCGGTTTCCAGGCCCCGGGCGGTCCCGCTGACCCAGTACAGCCATTTCTGGACATCGCTGTAGATGCCGTCATCGATTCTGGTACCTCCCCAATAATGATCGAATGTCGGCAGGAGCACATATCCATTGACAAGATAGATGTCGTCGGTTCCGATGCTCATAACCGATTCAAACCAGCCGTCGGCATTATCCCCCCACGAACTCTTCAGGATCCAGCAGGAACCCCTGTCATACCTATCACGGCACGTCTGGTTATCACTGTCCCAGCCGACGAGGAGCATGGTATGCTCCATCATGGGGCTGTAGGACACGAGCGGCCCCTTGCAGAGCAGTAACCGCTTCACGTCATCGAGTTTGCCGTAAGTAGGTCCTCCTCCCCAATCCGCAATCGTCCATGTCGCGTTCCTTCCCCAGACCCAGCCGGCGTCATCATAACAGGAGTGGTCGCAGGTGCAGGGCTTGTAGTAGTCAGTTCCACTGCAGAAGCAATCGCCGCAGGATGCTGAACCGCTTGGACAGCAATCCCCGGACTGGTAGTCGAAGCAGGTTTCCGTAACCGTTCCGTCATACTGGAGGAAGGGCAACGCTTCGTAGGGGAACCCCCCCCAACATCCACTACCCTGTTCCTCGCACGATATCAGCCTCTGTTCGGAAAGATTGATGGCCTTCCCTGTTGCCCACTTATAGTTATGCTCCGCGGCAGCGTTGGCCGCAAAGGCCCAGCATGATCCGCATGCTGCCTGATTCTTCAGTGGAGTTGCCGTATCGTAATCATTCCAGTTGAACCTCTGCGGAAGCGGGGTGTCGTCGTCACACCGGTTGCAGGGCGCGCACGGCCCCCCGCAGTCTACCCCTCCCTCGCCCTGATTCATGATGCCGTCCCGGCAGGTACCGAAGGAGATACTGAAGGACTCGGAATCACGGTTTCCCCCGTAATCACAAACTTCAGCATCGATGGTTGCCTGGCGGACATTGTCACCGGCAAAAACATAGATATTCACGTAGTAATTCCCATCATAATCCCTGACGGTGTCGTGTGTGGATTGTGAGGTTTGCTGCACGATACTGGTTCCCTCGAGAACCTGGTAGTGTTCCGTGATATCAATCTCGTCGATGGGATTGTCATCGGTCACTGCGACCTTGATAATTGTGGTACCGACATTGAACCGCGGCTCGGGGGGATTGATGGTGATGGAGATATCCGGACGCTGCCTGTCCTGGTCATACGAAAAGGTGAAGTCAATGCCGCCCACGTCCTCGCCTTCCATGTTCACGGTTCGTGTACGGGGAGACCAGGTCCCATGCCATTCGCAGGAATCCTCAGTTTCGTAATATGTCGGCAGGACACGGTAGTTGCTATTACAGTCGACGTACGTCGAGTAGGTGAGATCTGCAAATTCACCCTCCTCGGGAATCACCGGGACCAACCAGGGGCCCTCCATTTCCGGGGGTTCTCCTAACACTGGGGGTTCGACTACCTGTATGTGAGCCCCTGCATCCGGTGAGCTCTCCGATTGGTCCCCCTGGATCTTCAGGACCTGTATCTTCAGAGTCTCGGGATCGTAATGGAAATTGGTGACCCTCCCCAAAAGAACGCATTCTCCTGCCCGGGCCTCTCCGACGACCCCCTGACGTGCCGGAGGAATGAAGGTAAAATTATTCCCGGTCGAATCCGCACCTTCCATGATCACGGTCCGCGTGGGTGGACCCCATGCCCCGTGCCATTCGGTGGAATCAC
>JAJRDC010000050.1 GCA_028678635.1 Methanomicrobiales archaeon | reverse complement strand
AGCATCGCGGGAACCGTCCCTGCGGTGGCATGGTCCAGGTACGTCACCCGGTACTTTTCCCGCTCCAGCCGCTCCCGGTACGCCTGCATCGTCGCCCGGTGCAGGATCAGCTTCTGCCGGTGGAACCGGAACGCCGAGAAGTACCGGCCCGCCTCCACGAGATACACCGGCAGGTCCTTCCGGAGCTGCGGGTGGTCCCGGAAGAGCTGGGGGGGCAGCACCAGTACTGCCTCACCCGTTCCCCTCTCCCCTTCCTTCATGCGGTCTCCCTGATTACCCCCCTCACCTCAGAGCACGATAAAAGGATGGGACCGGTCACGGCCGGTGAGAAAAGCGGGGGACAGGAATGTCCGGGGAGGATACCCTCAGCCGATGAGGGATATTATCACAGTGCCGGGCTGGGAAAAATGGGTTTTTTTCCGGTCCGCCCCTAGGTGAACCAGACCTTCACCAGCATGTCGGAGCCAGAGTTGGTGTAGAAGCTGGTCCCCCGGTAGTGGTTCCCGTCGGCATAGGGATTCCGGGAGTTCAGAGGGACGTAGTAGTAGTTCTTCAGGTCGTAGGTGCCTGTGTCCAGCACAACGTACAGGGGGCTCCCCGCGGTGAGGATCCCCTGCCGGTCCACGGACACTTCCACCCACGACGGGCTGGATGAGGAGGTCGCGGTGACCATGGCAGGAGTGATGGTGGCCGTGGCCAGGTCGGCTCCCTTGAGCGTTGACCGCAGCCGGACCGTGATGGGCAGGGTGGGATTTCCCTTGCGGGCCAGTCCAATAGCGACCCTGTCAATCCCGGTGCCTGACGATTTCACGGACTGGGCCTGCTTCACGTAGGAGCTGCTGTATCCCAGGTAGGTGGAGGTGGTGGCGGTCTCCGTGGTCGTGACCAGGCCGGGTTCCGGAGGGGGTGGTGGCTCCGGTGTGGGGGTGGGGGTGGGCGTCGGGCTGGGTGAGGGGTCAGGTGGAGGAGTCGATCCTGAGAACGTGACCTGGATCGCCGTGTCACCGGCCGGGAGGGAAAGGGTAAGGGTCTTATTCGCACTGTTCCAGGTGTACCCGGTGATCGCAACCCCGTTCACCTTCACCTCCTTCGGTGCCTCTGAGGGGAACGTCACGGAAGCCGCGGACGATGCCTGGACGGTTCCCAGGAACCCGTCACCGGTGAGCTGGATCGCAACTGAGACCGGCTTCGTGGAGGTCAACTGCTTCTCACCCGCAGCCGTGAGGGTGGTCGCGTCCTGAAGGGCGAACCCGCTGAGCTCACCATCCTGTTGCGAGATGAGAACCATCCGGCCGTCCGTGGTGATCGCACGGTAGCGGATGGTGGCACCCGTGGTGCTGAAGAGAACGGTATCCTCCCAACCGCTCTTCTCCACGGTCACGCCGTCAAATGACGTCCCGCTGATATCGGTCACCCGCGGGGCTGTCTCGCTGCTCCCCAGCGGCTGCAGGACCGCAAGGAACCGGGTGGCCGTCGATTTCTCAAGGGTGGCCACCCGGACATAGGAGGTCGGCATGTCTCCGCCGTTGATATCAGTGGGCTTTCCCGTAAGCACGGTGTACCGCAGCGTGTCGGGGCTCACGATCTTCGCGTACAGCCGGGCCGTGGGCCGGGTGATGGAGACGGTACCGGCGCCGAAGGTGTTCGTCTTCACCGAGCCGGTCCCCAGGCCGTGCAGCAGGAAGTCAAACTCGACGGCCCTGGTGGCCGCCAGGTCGTCGTAGACGATAAGGTAGCCGGGTCCATCGTGTCTCACAAAGACCAGGTCCCGGGTGAACTTCGAGAGCTTCCCCTTGTACACGGCTGCAGCCGATCCCTGCACATGGTCACAGAACGGTGAGGAGAAGAACCGCGTGATCAGCGAGGAACCGTCGGGGGGATGGATCACCTGGCTGTTGGTATCCTTGTCCAGCATGATCGTGTTCTGGCCCACGGTGGCACGGTACCAGGTCACGTAGTTGGAGTCGTACCCCTGGGTCGAGATGCCCGGGAGGATCACCAGCCGCTCGCCCAGGGCATCCAGGAAGAAGCTGTTCTGCTCGGGCCGATCGTTCCCCGGGTTGAAGGGGCCGGACTTGAACCCCACCAGGGTATCACCGGTATCCCAGCCGGTCCGCAGAGCCACCCAGCCGGCGTCCCGGAACCAGCGGGAGGGGGGTAGGCTGTCCGGTGACTGTGCCGGGAGGGTGGTATCGGTGAAGAGGATGTCGCCGATGGGATCCGGGGAGCGCAGCGGAGCATGCTGGTAGTACCACTGGGCATAGGGATTCCCCGTCCTCGAGGCGAGGGCTGCGGCCCCGGCGCTCCGGAAGGGTTCGCCGAAGTCCTCGTCCCCGAAGGCGCTGGACTCCCCCTTGCGGTCGGGAGGGAGGAAATAGACCAGGAACTCGGGTGATTTGCCGAACTTCTGGTGCTGGAAGAGGTTCTCGCCGGTGGCGCGCCGGAGTGCTTCCGCGTAGTAGATCGCCCCGCTCCCTCCGGCATCGTTGGCCAGGCCAAAGGAAAGGTACGCGATGCCCTCGGTCCAAGCGCCGTCGCGGTCAAACCGGTTGAAATACTCCTGCATCAGGGTGTCGTGGACGATGGTGGCGGCAGAGCTGACCTGGGAGTTGCCGGGGAGATCGTCCTTCAGGGCAATGGCAGCAAGGCCTACACCTCCCTGTGCCAGGGCAATCCGGTTGGTGCTGAAGTCCCGGGCCTCCATCTCGCTCCCGTGCTGTGCAATCAGCGGCTGCAGGGACTTGGCCACCATCGCCTGCTGGACCGTGGCCCGCTCCTGCTCGGAGAGGAGCGGGTAGATCCAGTCGTAGGTCTCTGCAACAGATCCCTGGAAGGTGCCTGACATGTAGCTTACCTGCTGGCCGTTGGCGATACGGTCCGCATCCTGCCAGTAGGGCCAAGTGCAGGCCTTCAGCAGGTACCCCTTGGCCCGGAGGCCGTACGTCTGATCGCCGTTCACCGCGTATACGAATGCGTTCGTTCGGAGCGCCCTCGCCGCTTCACCCAGGTCCTGCTGGGACAGCGAGGGGCCGTTCGGGAACGGGGTTTCCTGCGCCAGCTGCTGGACTCCCGCAAACCACG
>JAJRDC010000260.1 GCA_028678635.1 Methanomicrobiales archaeon | reverse complement strand
ATTCTCCTCATTGGAGACCCGTGCAGAGGAAAGGCATGCCATCTCCTCAGGCTTGTATGACTTGAACTTCTTCGCGATCAGGTCATAGGCCTCATCCCACGTGGCGGCAACGAACTTGCCGTCCTTCTTGATGAGCGGGGTCTTCAGCCGGTCAGGGCTCCCCACGAACTCATGTGCGTACGTCCCCTTGGGACATACCTTGCCCTCGTTCACCGGGGATCGGTGGTACGGGGCAACGCCAGTGATTTTGCCGTCCGCAACGACCAGGTTGAAACTGCACCCGGTGCCGCAGTACGGGCAGGTTGTTTGAACGTACTTCATGGCCACGTTCCTCCTCCATGGCACGTGAAAAATGATTGGTAAGTTAAATTAACCTTTCTATTTGCCGAGATACAGGGACACCGCGTAGTTGCAGCACGTGGTGCCCTCGGCGTCGCGCCCCGCCGCCTTCAGTGCAAGCCCCTTGTTGAACCAGGTGTCGGCGTTCAGGGGGTCCTGTTTCAGGGCGGCATCGTAGCATGTGATGGCATCGTCATGCTTCCCCAGCATCTCCAGGCAGTCACCCTTGCAGTGCCAGGCCTCCGGGACATCCGGGTTGGCACTGATGATCTTCGAGAAGACCTCCACGGCCTTGTCGTGTTTGCCTTCCTGGCCCATCTTCGAGGCCAGGCGGAGCCACAGGTCAATATGCGGGTTCCTGATCCTTACCACACGGTCTGTCTTGATCTCAGCCATATTCCTCCCCTCTTCTCCCCGAGCGTCTCCCCGAAGGGGGCTCTCCCGGTGCCGGACAGGCGCTCGGAGGCGCCTCCCCTGCACGGGGGAGGAACCCGGGATCGGCATTCTGCTTCCTCCACCGGACCCCGGTTCCCCCCGGGCTGGAACCCCTCCGGGTTCTCCCCCTCCCCACCCAGGGTTGAGAGAACACTCCCGGAATGCCATGATAAATTTTTGTGAACCGGATATTGCTGGCAGATATGCCAAGCAGATGTGACAGGCAGATGCCGGCCTTCTCGTTCCCTCCCTCGCCTCCTCCTAGAGCATCTGAATGCCAGTCATGCCTGGAATCCATGTAGAGTGAATCCCTGGGCAGGATGGGAATGCCATGCCACCGGGCATGGCGCGGTGGCGAGGATTGCCCATGGGGAGGTCCTGGCATGGCTCCGTTACCATCCTGACCCATTTTCCTCCTCTCTCGCACACATGTGGTCGGTCCAATGCTGCCGGGGAATGACAGGATGAGGAGGGTAAAGGGGGGTGCATTATCTTAAATATAACCTTTACTCATCGTGTTTATGTTCCCCATTGATCTCCTTTGTTTAATAAGAGCGAGAATATCATTCTTTTTCTAAATATAATGGATTAAATCATTTTTTTTCATTTAGTTATTTATATATACTATTATAACGATCTTTAAGAATTACCGGATCCCTTTCCACTACAGGGGATCTCTGGGAGGTAGGGAGAATTGACCAAACCGAGATACCGCTATCCCGCAATATTTTTCGTAGCGCTCATCTTCCTTGCATCGATTTCCGGCATCGTGGCCGCGGCCCCGGACCGGAAGGGCCAGGGCCAACAGGGCGAGCCTGCCATCTCCGAGGCCCCTATCAGCGTGGCATTCGTCGATGCGAAGGCCAAGGGATTTTCTGCCGCAAAAACGCCTGATAACCATGGACTGGGGTCCATCCCCTCGCCCGTAGACAAGATCCACCTGAAGGGGAAGAAGATCACCCAGGAACTGGTCCAGTCGGCCGGTTCCCCTGAAGAGGGCGGGGAGGGCGGGGGCGGAGGCGACATCGTCGGCTTCCCGGCCACCTACGACCTGCGGACCCTGGGCCGGGTCAGTTCAGTAAAGGACCAGGGTGCCTGCGGCTCCTGCTGGGCCTTCGGCTCCTATGGATCACTGGAATCCACTCTCCTCACCGGGGAGAGCTGGGACTTCTCTGAGGACAACCTGAAGAACCTCCATGGGTTCGACCTGGCCCCCTGCTCCGGCGGGAACAGTGACATGAGTACCGCGTACCTAGCCCGGTGGTCGGGACCGGTCTCCGAGGCCGATGACCCCTATTCAGCCACCAGCACCTCCTCCCCCACGGGCCTCACCGTTCGGAAGCACGTGCAGGAAGTATACTATATCCCGGCACGGGCGTCTGCCACCGACAATGACAACATCAAGACGGCGGTCCAGAACTACGGTGCCCTTTACTCCACCGTGTACTGGTCTTCTACGTACTACAACTCGGTGAACCGGGCCTACTACTACAGCGGTACCTCCGGATCGAACCATGCCATCGCCATCGTCGGGTGGGACGACAACTATGACCGGACCAGGTTCGCGACGTCTCCGCCGGGCAACGGCGCCTTCATCGTGAAGAACAGCTGGGGAACCTCCTGGGGTGCCAGCGGGTACTTCTATGTCTCCTACTACGATGCCCAGATAGGGAAGGATAACACGGTCTTCACTGCCGAGGCCACCACGAACTACAACCGGGTTTACCAGTACGATACGCTGGGCTGGACCAACAGCCTCGGCTACAGCGGCACCACCGCATGGTTTGCGAACGTCTTCACCGCTACGGCGAGCGAGAACCTGGCTGCTGTCTCCTTCTACACACCCACCCCCAACTCCGCCTACCAGGTTCAGGTCTACCAGAACCCGACGAGCGGGCCCATCAGCACGGCCGGGCCTGCAACCACCCAGACGGGGACCATCGCCCTGCCCGGGTACCACACTGTCACCCTGGCGACCCCGGTCGCTGTCACCTCCGGCCAGAAGTTCTCCATCGTGGTCAAGCTCACGACCCCTAATTACAACTACCCGGTCCCGATGGAGTCTCCCATCAGCGGCTACTCGTCCCAGGCAACCTCCAGCGCCGGCCAGAGCTACATCAGCAGTGCCGGGACCAGCTGGACCGATCTCACCAGCTACTATGCCAACCGGAATGTCTGCCTGAAGGGTTTCACCACCACAGGAGTCCCGCAGAATAACCCGGTTCCCACCCTCAGCTCGATTTCCCCCACCTCGGCTGCCGCGGGCGGATCCGCGTTCACCCTCACGGTGACCGGCACCGGCTTCGTTTCCGGCACCACCAAGGTCCGGTGGAACGGTGCTGACCGGACGACCACCGTTGTCTCCTCCACCCAGGCCACTGCCTCGATCCCGGCCACCGATATCGCCACCACGGGAACGGCCTCGGTGACGGTCTTCAACCCGGCACCGGGCGGCGGCACGTCTGGTTCACAGACGTTCACCATCACAGCGGCGAACAACCCGGCTCCCACCCTCACCTCCATCTCCCCCAGCTCCGCGACTGCCGGTGGAGCGAGCTTCACCCTCACGGTAACCGGTACCGGCTTCGTCTCCGGCA
>JAJRDC010000140.1 GCA_028678635.1 Methanomicrobiales archaeon | reverse complement strand
AAACGGCTCCTGGACCGCGTCTCCTCTCCGGCAGGGGCCTTTCTCATCGGAGCCGTGGTCACCCTCTTCCTCCTTCCCTGCACCATCGGCCCTTACATCATCAGCTGCGGGATCCTCTCTGCCTATGACCTGGCAGCCGCCCTCCCCTACCTGGTCCTGTACAACGTGATCTTCGTCCTTCCCATGCTGGCCGCGACCCTCCTCGTGTACCTGGGGATCTCGCGGCTCTCCGAAGTGAAGGAGTGGCGTGAGCGGTCGGTGCGGCGGATGCGCCTCGTGGCAGGGATCGTCATCCTGGTGCTTGGGGTCCTCATCGCGCTGGGGCTCCTCTGATACCCCGGAACACGCCCTTCTCCCCCGGGTTCAGTCCGGGTCGCGGCCCTGCCATCGTGAAGCCCGGGTTCAGGAACCGGAACTGCCACCGGGAAAGACCGGCACGTGGTTCCCTGAGGCCACGTCATAGAGACCCCGCGGCGTGAGCCGGAGTGCCGGAATGACGGTGAGGGCCAGGAACGAGAGGTACATGAAGGCGTGCGGGATGCCGCCCAGTCTATCCACGTGGCGGTCCAGCTCTGCCAGGCGTGCCGCCACCCGGTCGCATGGCTCCAGGGACATGAGGCCGGCTACCGGCAGCGGGAGCACGGTCTCCCCGTCCCGGCTCACGGCCACGAGACCGCCCTCGAGATCGATGACCCTCCGGATTGCAGCGAGGAGCGGGCCCTCCTCCGCGCCCACGGCCACGATGTTGTGGGCATCGTGGGACACGGATGCCGCGATGGCCCCCTCCTGCAGCCGGAACCCCTGCACGGGGCCCATCCCGCAGCCTGCATCATGGTACCGGTCGCATACCATGGCCATGAGGATATCCCGGGCCGTGTCCGGGATCCCCCCTTCTTCCACGGTCAGCCGCAGGTCCCGGGTCGTGATCTGGCCGGGGAAGAGGCCGATGACCCGGGCCTCCCCGGAGCCCGTCAGATGGATCCGTTCCGTGCCGGGGGGCGTGCAGGCAAATGGCCGCCGGATCCCCCGGGGTTTCCGATAGGGCATCTCCCCCACCGCCTTCCCCCGCTTGTACGTCTGATCTACCATAAAATCCGGGTCTGTCCCCAGGATGCAGAAGTCGGCGAGGCGCCCGGGGGAGAGAGCCCCCCGGTCCGTGAGCCGGAACCGATCGCACGGGGAGAGGGTGGCCATCCGGAGGGCCAGTTCCAGCTCCACGCCGGATGAGACGGCCTTCCGGACGCAGTCATCGATGTGGCCTTCTCCCAGGAGCAGGTCCGCGTGCCGGTCGTCCGTGGCGAGAGAACACCGGCAGGCGGTGCAGGGGGTCACGGCCGGCGCCAGGTCCCGCAGGTTCTGCTCGGTGGAACCCTCCCGGAGGAACAGGTACATCCCCCGCCGGAGCTTCTCCCGGGCCTCCGGAAGGGAGGTGGTCTCATGGTCGCTCTGGAGACCCGAGAGGATGTACGCGTTCAGGTCCTTCCCCGTGAGGAAGGGGGCATGCCCGTCCCGGATCTCCGAGAGCCGGATCTTGCGCATCACCTCAGGATCGGCCGCAAGAACTCCGGGCACATCCATCATCTCCCCCAAGCCCAGGACAGCTTTCCTTTCCAGGAAGGGGAGGAGGTCATCGGCGGTGAGTACGGCACCGCCGGTGTCCCCCGGCGTTGCCGGGACGCAGGAGGGAAGCATGACCAGGATGTCCAGCGGGGTGGCCCTCCCCTCGTGGAGAAGGTACTCGATACCGGGGGCCCCCATGACGTTTGCGATCTCGTGGGGATCCGCGATAACGGTGGTGGTGCCACGGGGGAGGACCGCCCGGGCGAACTCGGCAGGGCAGAGCAGCGAGGATTCGATGTGGACGTGGGCGTCGATGAGACCGGGGACCACCTGGCGGCCGGCGAGATCCACCTCGGCCGTGCCCCGGTACCCCTCCCCCAGCCCCACCACCAGGCCGTCCCGGACGGCAAGGTCTGCCCGCTCCCAGCTGCAGTCAAACGGATTGAAGATCTCCCCGTTCCGGAACACCGTGTCGGCGGGGAGCGTGCCCCTCGCAGCCGCCAGGATCGGATCCATCCTACACCGTGATGTCCTGGATCACGCTGGCCTTCCGGTCATTGTCCACGATCAGGTAGACGTAGATCTTGTAGGACCCCGGCGGCAGGGCGAGCGGCACCGTGTACTCATGCTCCCCACCGGCGAGGCGCAGGGTGTGGAAATCGGTGCTCACCTCTTCCTGGGCCAGGTCCTTCATCCGGAAGGCACTCACCTGGATGGCCGCATCCCTTGGCTCGCCGCTGTTGGTGAGGCGCAGTGAGAGACGGGAACCATCGTACCGGACATCTGCGATCCCGAAGGAAAGGCACCCGGGGAGGATGCAGCAGCAGATCAACAGCCCGACGAGGAGAAGAACCCGGTGCCGGGGCGGCATTAAGCTTCCTTTGTGCGATCTGCAGGACATAAAGCTATGGGATCGGGGCTTCCGGGGACAGGAGGCCCCTCACAAACGCCTCCAGTGCGGGAAGGACGTTGGTACCGGCCCGGGCAGAGATGGGGTGGACCGTTGCCCCGTCCAGCTCTGCGGCCACCCCACCGGGATCTGCCCCCTGGCAGTCGCACTTGTTGGCCATGACGGCAAACGGGATGCCCTTTCCCTTGAGCCAGACACAGAGGTTGTAGGTGTTCTCATCCACCCCCGCCGTTGAGTCCACCACCACGATGGCCCCGTCCATGCCCCGGGAGAGGATCGTTCTCACGAACTCGAACCGCTCCTGCCCGGGGGTCCCGAAGAGGTAGATGGTGTACCGGAAGAGCTGGACCCTGCCGAAGTCCATGGAGATGGTGGTGGGCGCGTCGGCCTCCAGGGCCTCGATATGGCGGGAATGGGGATCCAGGCACTGGATGAAGGTGGATTTCCCGGCGCCATGGGTGCCGAACACCACAATCTTCAGCCGGTGATCCTCCATCTGGACGTACATTCGGTATCGTTATCCAATAATCTTTTCGCAATTTTTTTCGGGACTGGCGGGAGCCGTCAAGGGAAAAATCGGGTAATACCACGGATTCCGCGTATTTAAATGGAAAAAATGCGGGGATCCTGATGAACCGGTGAGGGAAAGCTTCACCTTATCCTGCGAAAACAAAACTACGCTCCTGGCCCTGTGCTGCAGGGCCATTGTTTACACCCGGAGGTCTGAGGGCGATCGGGCTCTCCCCGTGGCGATGTCACCGATCAGGGTATGGGCCGGGAGCCGGAACCGGACATGCAGGCATCTCAGGGGAAAGATCTCCTCCATGACCTGGAGCGAGCACCGGTTCTGGATACCCCCGCAGGTGCTGTCCCAGCGGGCTTCCTCATTCTCGAAGAACCTGATAAAGGCCTCTGCAGGGGTTCCGCTGGCATCTCCCAGGATCCCGGTAGCGAACCGGTCCCCCATCTCCACCGGGATCTCCAGGGAGGTATCCCCGGCCCAGAGCGTGCACCATTTCACCTCCACGAGATCCTGGGTCACGACGGTGAGGGCGCATTCGATGTCCAGGGGGAGGGTGGTGTATCCTGACTGGGCGACCAGGTTCTGGAAGACCTCGTAAAAGAGCCTGCGGGTCTGCTCCACGTCACGGGTGAGAGCCTTCGCCGCCAGATCCCGGGCCTGATCCGGGATCACCGCCTCTTGCAGGATCTGATCCCGGAGATGCGCCCGGTCCGAGAGGTGCTGGAGCACGGCACGGAGGTGCTCATACCGTTTCCAGAACTCCTTTTCCTGAAACACCCGGGTGAGGATGATATCGTCTCCCATGGAACCTCATTTTCCGGTGCCTGTCCTGGCAGGAACCTGTACAGAATCCCATTGGAGGTTTCTCATCTTATCAAACCGCTGGTGATGGCGTCTCAGATCAATGAAGACAACCGTGAAGTTCGTACCCACCACCATGCAGACCAGGACAAGGCTGATTCCCATCATGGCCCCGCTGGACGTGAGAAAGACCGCCCAGAGGAGGGTGACAAAAGAAATCAGGTAGAAGACCATCCAGGTTTTCATGGCGTAGATATTCATGCAATGACATTTAGATTATCCTTTAACATTATAAGCATTACTATTTTGATTCAGTGCTAGTATTGCCTGAATATCTATAAAAGACACTAATTGCATTGCGATATATATTCTAGGCTATTAAATTCATATTTACTCCGCGGGCAACTTACTCCCCTTCTCGCATGCCGGGACCGATACGCCGGCCGCAGTTCCGAAGATGCAGAGATGGTATTCTTCAGGGGGGTGGAGAGAACAGTCGGGATGGTCCGGAAAGAATGAAGTTCCGGTTCCGGCCCTGCCATGCCTCCCCGGGACCTCCGGTGGGATGCCGGAACCGAACGTATCCGGTGGACGTCAGTCCACGCGTTCCACGGTGACCCGGACACGGTCGCCTGGCCGGAAGCCGTGACCCTCCGGAACATCGATATTGAACCAGAATGCCTCTCCGCCGGACTCGTCCTGGGCCATCAGGCATTCCCGCCCCGGGCCTGCCCTGGCAATGAAATCAATGATGGCGGTGACCTGCAGGGAAGGTTTCATAAAAAGGGATCCGGGGGCGGGATTCAGACGGCCCGGGAGGTGACGAGCCAGGTGGTACTGTTGGAATAGGACCAGCGGATGATGTTTAATTCCTCGCAGATATCCGCAAGGATCCCCATGTTGGTCCCCACCTCCTTGGGGGAGAGGCCCAGCTCCTTTGCAATGTACTTGGACTTGAAGTAGTGCTTCCCCCTGCGGAGGCCGGTGAGAAGGTAATAGAGGATCTTGCGCTGGGTATCGTTGTAGTGTTCCCGAATCCGATTGCCTGCGGACATTTCCTCTTCTCCGGAATTAGTCATCTCATATCTCCCACAATATATATGAAGGTTACTATTTTATTCTGGAAGGTTTTAGAGGGGTTTGGGCCCATCTGCTGGCGCAGAAACGGTGGTTCCGGTGCCCGGACCGGCCAGGGATGCCCGTGCAATCTTCGCAATCAAGGCCTCCATCACCGGTCCGCGCATTCCTTCCACGAACTTGATGGAACCCACCACTAGGTGACCGCCGCCGCTGACCCCGCCACCCCGGATCTCCTCCCTCAGTTCCCGGACCATCCGGGGGATGTTCAGGAGCACGCCCCGGGAACGAAGGACGGCAAAGTCCGGGCCGAACCCGATGGTGACGACGGGCTTCCCCGCGTGCATCTGGATCAGGCGGTCGTGGACCTCCCCCGAGGTCTTCCCCGGCGGCGGGAACGTGAACTTGTGGGCGTGCAGCTCGACATCCAGCAGGAAGAGGTGCACGCCATTTTCCAGCACCCGGGAGGCCACATGGGGCATCGATGCCGCCAGCTGGTCAGCAATGGCACTGTTGGCCCCCTCCACCAGGTGGGCCAGGAGCCCGGCATGGCGGGCCGGGTTCCCGGAGAGGTCCAGGATGTCCTTGACCAGTTCCCTGCCATCGTTGAACCGGAGCCAGAACTGGTTGTAGTCCAGGGCAAGCGCGATCTCCTTGCAGTGATCCTCGGAATACCGGTCCGCCACGAGAGCCAGATACTTCCCCCGCTCCGGAGCCTCGCTCCGGTCCCCCACCGCCGAGACGGCCGGGAGGTGCAGGATCTGACTCTCGATGGCGGGATTCACCATCCGGGCGATCTCGGTGCCCAGCATCCCGGTGGTGATCCCGTAGTCCCCGCCCACGTGGTAGGGGTTCACGTGGCCGGCCAGGTAAGGGTCCACCACCGCGTCAGGGTGATGGTGGTCTGCCACGAGCACGGTGAGGCCGTACACCTCCGCCATCTTCAGGGAGGGGATGTCCTCCTCCGTGGAACCGTTGTCGGCGAGGAGGATCAGGGGCAGCTTCTGGCCGTACCGGACGAAGTCCTTCAGGGCAAAATCCATGTCCCGGGTGATGTCCTCGATCTCGTAGAAGGGGGCCTTTGAGGGGGACCGCTTGAAGAGATAGAAGTCGGCGTCATGCTCCCCGCCGTTCTCCCGGATCAGGGAGACCACCGCCTGCTCGATGGCCACCGCCGCGCAAATCCCGTCGGCATCCGCGTGGTGCCGTACCAGGATGGGCTGGCCGACAAAGACCGCTTTCCTGAGAGCTGCTGCGATCCGGAGCATCTGGGGCCGGAGCTTTTCGAGCACCGGGCTCTCCACGAGGAACGGCCGTTCCACCGGCGTGGACCGTTCGATCAGGGCCGCATCGATGGCCCGCCGGACCCGATCCGCCTCCTCTCCCTGCAGCACGGCGAGGCCGCTCACCTCCACCTGCAGCTGGCTGTTGCGCTGCATGACCTCGCCGTGGATGGAGACGAGATCCCCGAGCTGGACCTCGGGGTAGGCCCGGACACCGGCCTCCACAAAGGCCGCGGCACTGGCGGTCCCGTTTCCGTCCACCAGCGAAAAGATGGTGGGCCCGCCGGTCTGCTTGATCTGGGCCACCTCGCCCTCCACCCGGACCATCCTCCCGATGTACTTCCCCAGGTCCTGCAGCTGCACCCCCGCCGACTTCTTCAGGACCATCTCGGTATGGTACACCGAGGGGGTCACCTCCTCCAGGTCAATGTTCCCGTTGGGCCGGATGGTCCGGACCTTGACAAGGACCGGGTCCTGCTCACGGTGCCGGGTCTTCACGTTGGACTTGTGGATCAGCCCCTTCACCCGGTCGTTCAGGAGGACGAAGGAGCCGAAGGGTGCGAATCCCTGGACCTTGCCGCTGTAGATCTTCCCCTCCTCCACGTCCCCGACGTCGCACGCCGCGCCGAGCCGGTACACCATGATCCCAGTGTCCTTCTCCATCGCCGTTCCTTCTTTAATAATGTACAGTGCTCCTTCTTATGCTATCTCCATGGGGCTGTCGGAATGAGCACTGCGTCATGCCCCGGCATTCTCAGC
>JAJRDC010000076.1 GCA_028678635.1 Methanomicrobiales archaeon | reverse complement strand
TCTCCATATCGAGGGCGTCCTGCACCAGGAACGTGACGGGAAGATCGCGCTCCCGCGCCTTTTCCCGGGCGAGCTCGATCGCCCGCGGCACAGAATCCACTCCCCAGACCTTGTGACCGCGTTCAGCGAGAAAGAGGGCATTCTCCCCGGTCCCACACCCGACATCGAGGACATCGCCGTGGATCTCCCCCGTCTCCTCGAGGGTCACGAACTCCCGCTGTGGTCGCCCGATCTCCCAGTTCGGGACCCCGCTATACGCCTCATCGAAGATACTCATACAGGAGGAAAAATTGCCCGTTCGGGATGATGAGCTTTTATCTGTACGGGACATGGCGTGAACAGGGCCCGACTGACACGGATGGCGCGAGACCCGCCGCGGGGGGTAAGAAGAGTATGGCACGATGGCCGCGGAGGGGGGATTTGTTTCGGTGGTCCACTCCCCCGCTACGCACCGCGCCTCACCTGCAGCGGCTTAAACCCCTGACTCTTGGTAGGGAAAGCAGCCTGGAGAATCAGGGAATTCTCACCCGGCAGAGGAACCGTGTCGCCGGAGGTTCCACGCTGAATCCTCCTCCTCCATGCGCCCTGTTATCCCATGTCACGGATGTGATTACATTTATATATCGCATAAGATAAAATAAGTAAGGCCAATGAGCAAAAAGCAGATCTTCGAGATCCCCGAGAGCCCCGGAAGCGTAATCTTCTACGCGGGGCGGGAGATCTCCATCGACGGGAAGACCATAGTCGAGGTGGACAGGACGAGCGCCTGCTTCCGGAATCTCATGACCGAAACCGCCAGGGAGTATTGCGAGAAGCACTGGTTCAACCCGGTCTTTGTCTACTCGGACGGAAACCTCCCCATGCTCATCGGGTTTGTGTTCGATGAGAAATCCTTCAACTCTTTTTCCTGCATTCCCCACGTTTCCATCATCGGGGCCACCCTGGCACTGCTCTAGCCGGGAACCTCCTTCAGGTGAGAGAGGGAGGCAACCATGCCCAATTTGGCAGTTACGGTCCCCAACCCGGAGACGGGACAGCCACCATCACAGCGGCCGATCAGCAGGCACAGGCAGCCAACCTGATTGTGCGGTTACTGCGGGCCGTGGAAGGAGAATATAGGTAATTTCCCCCTTGTGCACCCCAAGGTTTATTCCCCAGGACGGTAAGAGTCCCGCGGGGTGAGTGAATTGAAGGTGGTTCTTGTCCTCCTCGCGATCCTCCTCCTCTTCCTGGCAGCGGGCCCGGCCAGTGGGGCTGCCGTCCTGAAGCAGGTGAGGGAGAAACACGAGAAGAAAATCCTGGAAACCGAAGGAGTCACCGGGATCTATGATGATCCTGTTACCAACGAGATCGTGGTGCTGGTGGAACGGGCAGAGCACACCCGGAAGGTCCCCGAGGAGGTGGACGGGATCCGGACCCGGGTCATCGTCACCGGAACGATCAGGGCGCTGGATATGGCCGCGGCAGTACCCGAGGCGGTGGGATCGCACGGGAAGGCGGTGTATTCCCGCACCGGTGCCAACCGGCCGCTGTTCGGGGGGATCAGCCTGGGAAATAAGGAGATGTCCACCGGCTGCGGAACCCTCGGCCTCATTGTGATGGGTCCTGGGGGGAAAGCCTATGCCCTCAGCAATACGCACGTCCTTGCCATGGACAGGGATGCCAATACTGTTCCTGAGAATACTGAGGCCTGGCAGCCGGGCGGGTGCGATGGCGGGTCATCGGCCGGTGGCCGCATCGGCGCCCTGGCCGCGTACATCCCCATCGATTTCAATGGTATAAACCAGGCCGATGCCGCCATTGCCCTCCTGGATGACAACATCGGTTACCTGCCCGGGCAGGCCCTGAACATGCGGAACAACGGGTTCTACACGGTGAGCGGCACCACCGCCGTGCGCCCCTGGAGCCTGGTACGGATGAGCGGGCGGACGAGCGGGGTCTCGTACGGCGTCGTGCTCTCCAGCTCGGCCAGCGTCCAGGTCCAGTATGCACCGGGGAAGACTGCCCTCTTCACCGACCAGATCCTCACCACGCCCATGTCCCATCCGGGTGACAGCGGTTCACCGGTTGACCGCAACCGGAAGCTGGCCGGGCTGCTCTTTGCCGGCTCGGATACCATCACGGTGGTCTGCAAGGCGGAGCACTTTGTGGGGCCGCTGGGTATCTCCTTCTGATCTCTCCCTTTTTTCAGAGCCGGAAATCCAGGGTTCCCAGGATTACGCGACACATGCAATGGGGAGTGAGTGAGATCCGGCTTCTCCCCCCGCTCCCGTCCCTCCCCACGACCTCTTTGACCGATGGAGAATCCTCCCCTGCCGGGAATACCTATAAGACATCCCCGGGCTACCGTCCCCTGAGAACGATGACGGTTCTCTCGCGTGCCCTCGTCCCATTGGTGAGGCAGAAGAGGATCGCGGTCGCCGCGGGGTGCAGGTGCGAGCTCTGCGGGGCGGAGATCCTCGCGGCCGACCTGGAGGTCCATACCTTCGGCGAGGGAGACCGGGTGAAAACCCTGCCACCGGCAGACCTGGAGCGGGAGATCCTGGTCCTCTGCCCCCGCTGCCACCAGGATGTGCACGAAGATTGCGTGGGCGAGCTGGAGCAGCGGGCGCTCCTGGCCTTCAGGAGGCCTGAGGTGACGGAGGAGATCCGGAAGATCCTCGCAACAAGGCAGAAACCCTATGTGCCGCCGGAGGTGGATCTGGAAGAGACCTTTTCCAGCGCAACACGGCTCGACACCCATTACCGGGGCATGTAGGGGAGTGGTCCAGATCCGTCTGGGTTATGGTGCGGCTCCCAGCTCGAGGGATCCGCCGGGCGAGAGGATTTCGACGTGGATGTCCGTCGTTCGCTCGATGGCCTGTTTGAACCGTGCAGCATCCTGGGTGATGGCAGGCCAGGTGTTGTAGTGGATGGGGATCACGGTCTTCGCACCGACCAGATTCGCCGCCATCATCGCCTCTTTCGGCCCCATGGTGAACCGTCCGCCGATGGGGAGGAGCGCCACGTCGGGATGGTAGAGTTCGCCGATGAGCCTCATGTCAGAGAAGAGGGCGGTGTCCCCGGCATGGTACACATGGACACCGTCCATCCCCACCACGAACCCGCACGCCACGCCGCCGTAGAACCCGAACCCGCAGGACTCCAGCCATGAGGAGTGGAGCGCGGGGGTCATGGTGAAGGAGACGCCGTCGACGGTGATGGTCCCCCCCAGGTTCATGGTCTCCACCGAGAGGCCCTTCGACCTGAGATACTTCCCGATCTCGGTGATGGCGATGGTCTTCCGGTTCAGGCGGATCGCTTCCCCGAGATGGTCCTCATGGCCGTGGGTGATGGCCACGAGATCGGGGGACACCTCCAGTTTCCCCTCGGGGATGTAGGGGTCGATGAGTACCTGCCGGGAGCCCTCCAGTATCACGCACGCATGGCCAGGCCAGGTCAGCCGCATGATAGTAGGGTACCGGTGGGGAGGGAAAAAGGTTGGGGACACGGGACAGTCGTTCATTTCCTTACCTGTGGACGCTCTCGGGAGCTGCCGCCCCCTGCCGCGCCGGCTGAGGTATTCTCCAACGATGAGGTATCGGGATTCCGTAGTCACCGATTACCGGCGAGACGCTCTCGGGGGCTCACCGCCCCCGCCGCGTGGGCACCCCCCGCCAGTTATCCGGGATTGATGCTCCATCCGGGAAAACCGACGAACAGGATTTCCTCATGGGGGGAGGGTTCGGGAGGGGGCAGAGCCCCCTCCTGTACCGGTCAAAAATCGCCTCCGTCGTTCATGAGGTCCGGTCACACCGACGTGGCGGGATATCCTCATGGGGGGGGGGCGCCCACGCGGTGGGAGGGACCGTCCGGTCCCCCCTGGAGCGTCTCACTCGTAATCGATCTGAAAAAATGCCTGAGAAAAAATCTACGAGGCGAGGAAACCAGCAGGCTCAGCCGACGTCAATGAGCTCGGCTTCCGTGATGTCGATGGCCTCGGCGAGACCGTCCTGGATGAGGCCGCGGGTCATCTGTTCCGAGAGGTCCCGGTCCTCCATCACGTCGTGGATCCGGTTCAGGTAGGGGTCCAGGGTGGGGTCCTTCTCCTCCTCGATGACGTGGCGGTACTCCCGGAGCGTGGACGGGGAGATATCCAGTTCCTCGCTCACCTCCTTGAGCGTCTTTCCCGAGTCCATCAGATTCTCCATCTGGTCCCGGGAGAAGGGCATGGTGAAGTCCAGGTCCCGGAAGAGCTTGAGCCGGACCCTGGCCCGTGCCACGGTCTTGGAGAGCTTCTCGTCTCCCAGCGCCCGGGCGATCTCGGTATCGTTCTTCCCGTCGTGGAAGGCCATGACGAGGCGGGCCAGCTGGCGGGGGGTGAGCTTGGTCTTGAAGTACCCCTTGTCCAGGATCTCCCGCATGATGAGCGCGATCTCCCGCTCGATGGCTTCCCTGTCCCTGAGCGACCCGTGAATCTTTTTCATCGGTTCCACGATCTTGGTCTTGCTGGTGATGGTGGCAAAAAGATCCAGCAGCTTTTTCTTCCGGTTATCGTCATCCATGTGCGGGTCACACTGAATATTTGAGTTACAGTAACGCCGATTATATTTATAGGTTCCCAACGGTGCAGGGGGATACTATTATCATGGTGGATTGCGATTGTATTGTTTTTAACCCGCATCACCGCCGGTATTCGGGCCGTGGAAAATCCACGGGATCCCTGGCACAGAACCGGGTCCGGTTGCTCGCATGGTTTTATTCTCGGCCGCTGATATAGAGAGGAGTACTGTGGCACCCCGTGATTGCAATGAGTGACATCTACGACAGGGTAACCGAGCTGGCCCGGCGCAGGGGATTCATCTGGCCGTCCTCCGAGATCTACGGTTCCGTGGCCGGGTTCATTGACTACGGCCCGCTGGGCGCACTCATGAAACGAAGGATCGAGGAGATCTGGCGGGATTTCTATGTGATCCGGGAAGGCTACTACGAGATCGAGTGCCCGACCGTGGGTGTCGAGCCCATCTACGTGGCCAGTGGCCACGTGAAGGGTTTCTCGGACAAGATGTGCCAGTGCCTCAGGTGCGGGGAGTACCTGCGGGCTGATCACGCGGCGGCCGGAGCAGGAGTGTCCAATGCCGGGGCCCTGGGTGCCGGGGAGCTGGCCTGTACCCTGAAGACGGTGCCCTGCCCTTCGTGCGGGGAGGAACTGGGCGATGTGACGGTCTTCTCCTTCAACCTGATGTTCCAGACCAGTATCGGGCCCGGCTCACAGCGGAAAGGCTACCTCCGGCCCGAGACCGCCCAGGGGATATTCACCGACTTCACCCGGCTGCTCCGGTTCTACCGCGACCGCCTCCCCTTTGGTGCGGTGCAGGTGGGGAAATCCTACCGGAACGAGATCTCCCCCCGCCAGGGCATGATCCGGCTCCGGGAGTTCACCCAGGCCGAGGCCGAGATCTTCGTGCACCCGGACCGGAAGGATCACCCCCGGTTCGACCGGTACGCGTCCTACCGGGTCCCCTTGCTGGGCATCGAGCAGCAGCAGAAGGAGACGGCACCCGTCGAAGTGGCCATGGGGGAGGCCGTGGAGAAGGGGATCATCGCCAACCAGTACGTGGCCTACTACATGGCGCTCACCCACGACCTGCTGGTCCGGATCGGGGTGGATGGCAAACGGCTCCGGTTCCGCCAGCACCTGCCGGACGAGCGGGCCCACTATGCCTGTGACTGCTGGGATGCAGAGGTCCTCTCGG
>JAJRDC010000022.1 GCA_028678635.1 Methanomicrobiales archaeon | reverse complement strand
CGAGGGGAGGGATTTGAACCCGCGAACCCCTTCGGGAGCGGATCTTGAGTCCGCCTCTTTTGACCAGGCTTGGATACCCTCGCACCGGATCATGGGTACGGCTCCGATATGAGGGTAACTGAGGGCTCTGAAAGATAGGAACAACTCAATCGGCGAAGGAAGGTTTCAGGCATGATTCTGGTTCTGGTGAGACGCTCCAGAGGGGGACCAGCGGTCCCCCCCCGCCGCGTGGGCGCCCCCCCCCGCGGTGGATCCGGATTGCTGCAGCTTCGGTGAAAACCCGATGGAAATGCTATCCTTCCGCCGTGGGGAGGGGCCGGGAGGGGGCAACGCCCCCTCCCGCACCTTCGTGGTGCACGTACCGGCAGTCAATGCCCAGCTGTTACCGGCTCCATCTCCGGATCCACCACGCCCCGGCGGCGTAGGAGAGGGGGACCATCCAGAGGGGATACGCTACCATTGCGTACGCTTCGAAGAAGGCCAGGTAGAGACGCCCGCCGGGGGTATCGTTGCCGAAGGCCACCATGAAGGCAATGAAGAACAGGATGATGCTCACCAGGACATAGACGAGGATCCCGGCAAGGCCGCCTTTCCAGTTCGCCAGGAAGCACACCGGGCACGGGCACGTACGGGCCGGGGCCGGTTCTTGGTTCTCTGTCATGTCTTCCCTACATGAAGTCGGCGAGGCCCATTTGCTTCTCCGGCGCCTCGCCGAAGGTGGACTGGATCGCCATCTCCAGGACAGCGATCCGCTGCCGGGTATATCCCGAGATCGCGAACTCGCGGCAGATCTTCCGGGAGACCTCCAGGTACTTCTTCACCGAGGCCTCGTGGATGGTGGGGAGGATCGATCCCCCGCAGCGGGGGCACTTCCCGGCCAGGGGGACGCGCCGGTACTTAGAGTTGCACCGGGTGCACCGGACCGTCTGGTTGGAGAACGCCCTCAGGTTGCCCATGAGATCCGGGATGAAGTGGGTGGTGAGGACCCGTTCTGCCACGTCGTCCGGGTCCACGGCGCGGATCCGGCCGGCCAGGGTGAGCATCGCCTCCAGCTTCTGCTGCATCGTCTCGAGGGCCGTATAGGTGGACTCCAGGGGCCCGGACGAGATGTCGGAGGTGTCGTGGGTGAAGAGGAATCCCTCCAGCTGGCCCGGGGTGCCCAGCCGGTGCTCCACCCGGTCCACCCGGGCCTCCACCTCGCGGGGGTGAGCGTGCCGGAGGCCGGCCAGGTAGAGGTCCAGGGGGTAGCGGGGCCCCACGTCCAGGTTGTGGCTCTCCTTGTCGATCTCCGAGGGGTCGATCTGGCTCGTGATCATCAGCGGCGCGTCCATGGTCCCGCCCCGGTTCTCGGGGAGGTACGCCCGGGAGAAGTTCACCAGGCAGTCCAAAAGAAGCATGACGCAGTCCTCGTCCCCGTCGCACTGGCCGGTGAAGATCCCCCCTGCTTCCATCGTGTGCTCCCCGTCCACCGTCAGGCAGAACACGGTGGGATCGGGCGATGGGACCAGCTCCCGCCTTGCGACCCGTTCGGAGAGGACAGCCCCGCTACCGGCGTGGACCGGAAGGCAGTCCCCCTCCTGTACCTCCATGGCCCTCACCCGCCGGATGTAGCCCAAATCCTGGACCAGCATCGTGTGATCCGGCGTCACGGCCAGGCTCCGGCCCCGGGCGGTCTCGAACCGGATCAGGGCGGCGGGTGATTTGTGGACCGAGACGGCGGTCACCCGGCGGAGGTGGAGGTTCCCCTGGGTATCCACCGCCCGGACGTACGCCAGTTCCTTCGGCGACGACCAGTAGGTCCCCAGCCGGTCCAGGCCCGGGGTGGAGACATCGAAGTTCTCCACCACAAACTGACGGATGGGTTTTTTCACCCAGCGGGTCCCGTCCGAGACATCGATCAGGGTGTCACCGTGGAAACAGTTCCGGCGCTTGGCGGCATGGAAGAACGGGTGGGCATAGCCCACGTTGGCCCGGCTGAACCCAACCAGGCGGGCCAGTACCCCCGCGCTGGTGTGGGGGGCGAGGCCGACCAGCATCTGGCCCACCAGATCTTCCCGGGTCTTCACCCGGTAGAAGGCCGGGATCCCGTAGCACTTTTCCAGGAGTTCGTCAAGGAACGCAGCCACCTTCACCAGGTAATCGCCACAGGCCTCCGAGACCAGGATGTCCTGGGGCCGGAGCTCCAGCACCTGGTCCGCCTGCGTGAGCTCCTCCCCATGGATGTCGGCCAGGTACCCCAGCTCCCGCAGCCGGTCCACCGGAACTCCCACCTCGGAGGGCCGGAAGTGGGTGAGGGGCAGGTCGATCATGTCGTACCGGATCGTGCCGTCCTTGAAGACAAAGAGGCCGTGGTGGGCCCGGAGGATCCCCTTCTCCACCGGTTCCACGGCTTTCTCCCGTGAGATCATGCCACGGACCCCCTTCACGAGCACCGGGGCCGTCTCCCGGATGCCCAGGCGGTCCATGGCGGCCTGGAACTCGTCCTTCAGGTTCACGGTCACGTGCTGGGAGGAGGTGGCCGGGGTGCCGCAGCGGGGACAGACCTCCCCCGCCGTCTCCCTCCGGCACCGGGGGCACCGGAAGACAGGCACCGTGGCGCACCCGCAGATGCACCGGTTCCGGAAATCCTTCCTCCCGCATGCCGGGCAGGTCCGCTCACCCACATCCACCTCGATGAGCCCCTCGCGCTGGGTGAATCCCCCCTCCCTCTTCTCCATCGTCTTCCCTGACGCGGCTTCCTGGAAGGACCGCCGGGAACCCCCCGACTCCCCCAGGGGAAAGAGGGCGTGGGGGGGCGGGGACATCTCCCGGGGCCGGGACTTGCCCGGCCTGCCCATCCGGCCGCCGATCCGTGTCCCTCCCCGGGGGCGCAGCCGCATCCCCGAGAGGTGGGATGCCAGTGCCAGCGAATCGGTCCCTGGTGCACCGGACCACTCCGGCCGCTTCGCGAGGTCCGGGGAGAGGCCCAGGCAGGCCAGCAGCACGAGCGGGCGCGGGATGACGATAAGGCCGTCCTCTACCCGGAACTCCACCAGGAGATCCTCCAGGATTTTCTCGGTCCCGGGGGTGCGGGGGACCACCAGGGCGCCGTGGTCCCTGCGGCCCGCCGAGGCGACGGCATTGGCGAGATCCTTCATCTCCGCCGGCGTGATATCCTCCCAGAAGATGGAGAAGTCAGGGTGCAGGTACCCGCCGGCCAATGCCAGGGCGATGGCCCCTTCCTCGGTGGTGGGTGCCGGGCTCTCGTGCTCCAGCGCCCACCATTCCCGGCAGTAGCCGGCCGGCATCAGGGGATGGTTGTTCTCCAGGAACTCGCCGAAGGAGATGAGGATCTCGCCCACATCAAGGATCCGGTCCACGCGGTCTCCCAGTTCCGCCGCCTGGGCCAGGGAATCGATCCGCCGGATCCCGCCCCCTTTCAGCCTGACCGTGGGGCCCTCGATGGTATCCACCGGCACGATCCCTGCCGCCTTTCCCGGCCGTTCCACCTTCATCTGTGTCCCCACGGCCAGGAACCGGCCCAGAATCTCCATGGTGGCGGGGTTCAGGCCTGCCGCGGCAAACCCGCTGTTCCGGGACCGCCCGTACCGGAGCCGGAATCCGCCCTTCCGCATCGGGTGGGCAAACACCGGCCGGCCGGCGATGATATCGCGCAGGTACTTGTCCCGGGGGGCGATCCCGCCGTTCTCCTCGTCTCCCGTCTTCTTCGCCGCACCGACGTCCTCCAGCCATTCCCACCCGTCCATGGCCAGCTTCCGGGAATGCTTCTGGAGCTTGGGGGCCTTGAGGGCCAGCCCCTCGGCGATGACGAGGGCCATCCCGCCCCGGATGGCGTTCGTCTCCACCCGCGGCAGGTCACGGTACCCGCTCACCTCCTCGCGCTCCGTGGCCTCCCCGTCGATGCAGACCGGGCAGTGCTCCACGATCTTCCGGATCTCCCCGTCGGTGGGCAGGTACTGGAGGCTCACCCGGGCATGGTACTGCCGGATCTCCTCAACGTAACGGGCCACCTCTTCCGGATGGGGGTAATACCGGTCGATACCGAGAGCCCGCCGGACGAAGTCCCCTACCAGCACCGAGAGGGCCTGGGCGGTCCCCCCGGCAGACCGGATGGGGCCGGCATAGTAGATCTTGAGGTAAGAGGTGCCGCTGTCGTTCTTCCCCAGGCCTACCTTGGCGATCCCTTCCGTGGGAGCCGCCACCACCCCCTCCGTGAGGACGGCCATGGCGGTCCGGATGGCGTGGTCCAGCACCTCCTCGTTTGTTTTCTCGCCGAACCGGCGCTCGATGAAGTCCTTGCTGATGGCGAGCGCCACCTCCTCCCGGCCCATCTGGGCCTCCAGCTCCCGGAGCCGTTCCGCCACCCCCCCGATTCCCAGCAGGGCCTCGACCCGGTCGGCCAGGTCATTGGTCACCGGCACCTCTACCGAGGTGCGGGGATCCAGGCCCGCGGCCCGTGCCCGGGAGGCCACGGCCATTGCCTGCCCGAGGGCTGCGGAGAGGCGGGCAAAATAGGCCTCCATCGGCGGGGAGATCTCCATACGTAGAGGTGGTGGAGGATGGTATTCATCGGTTGCGGTGGCGGGGTGAAGGTTCCCCTCAGCCGTCCTTTCCGGTGCCTGTCCGGCCCAGTCTCCGCAGGGCCTCCTCGGCCTCCGGTTCGCCGATCCTGGCCAGGGTCAGGGCCGCGCAGGTGGAGAGGACCTCATCGTCCTCCTCCATGGCCTCCCGCAGGGGCTCCACCGCCGGCCGTCCCGCGCGGCAGAGGGCCAGGGAGGCAAACCCGCGCAGCTCCGGTTCCGGTGATCCCAGGAGGGTCACAAGGGCTCCCACTGCCGGTTCCCCCATCTCGCCGAGGGCAGCAGCCAGGTACCTGCGGGTCTCCCGGTCCTTCTCCTCCTGGAGCGCCCGGACCAGGGGTTTTACGGCAGGAGCACCGATGCGGGCCAGGCTCCGTGCCGTGTACCACCGGGCATCGGGGCTCCCCCCCTCCCGGAGGGCCCGGACCAGGGGTTCCACCGCCGGTTCCCCCACCTCCTGTAGCCGGTCCTCTGCACGGTGCCGTTCGTCCAGGGAACCGCTCCGGAGTGCCGCCAGCAGGCGGTGGACCTCCCCTTCCCCTGCCATAGCCGGATGGTGGAGGGGGCGCGGGGATAAAGGTTGGCGTGGACGGTCTTCAGAGCCCCTGGTCCCGGTCCTGGTCCGCGGGATTTCCACCGGCGATCATCCGGAACAGGTCCTGCAGTGCCTCTCCCCCCATGGCGGCGAGGGCCTCCCCCGCGGCCTGCCGGACCCCCGGGTCCGGATCGGACAGGGCAGTCCGCAGCGCCGGAGCCGCCCTGGGGTCCCCGAGACGGCCCAGGATGACGGCCGCGTGCTCCCGGATCCCGGGCTGCGGGCTCGTGAGGGCTTCCCGCAGGGGTTCCCCCGCGGGGGAACCGATGGCTTCCAGGGCAGACGCTGCAGCGTCCCGGAGGTCCGGGTCATCCTCCCCCAGGGCGGCGATCAGGGGCCCGGTGGCGCGGGGGTCCCGGGTCCATCCCAGTGCAGCGGCAGCGGCCTGGCGGTCACGGGACGAACCACCGGAGAGAAGGGTAAGGAGGGGGTCCACCGCTTCCGGGCCAAGCCGCCCCAGCGCCTGTTCTGCCCGAGAACGGACATACCGGTCATCATCCCGGAGGGCTCGGACCAGGGCTTCCACCGCCACCGGCCCGCCGATGTCCCCCAGCACCACCGCCACCCTCCACCGGACATCCGGGTCCTGGCTCTCCAAGGCGACGGCCACCGCAGGGAGAGCGACGCCGCCCATGCGTCCCAGCGCCTCCGCCGCCTTCCAGCGTACTCCCTGGTGGGAATCACCGAGGGCCTTCACAAGGGCAGGGATCGCATCACCGGCCTCCATGTCTGCCAGAGCCTCCGCGGCGGCATATCGCAGGTCCGGATCCCGGTGGCCAAGGGTTGCCACGAGACCGGCCACGTCACCCTCGCTCCGCATCCGCCGGACGGCAGCGATCCCCTCCAGGTCTGTCCGGAGCCCGTGGAGGTTCCGGG
>JAJRDC010000193.1 GCA_028678635.1 Methanomicrobiales archaeon | reverse complement strand
GATCTCTCTCAGCTCCGCATCGTCCTCCACCATGTGGAAGAGGTTCAGCAGGTAGACCGAACACCGGTCCGGCTCCCCGCCCAGACGGCGCTGCTCCTCCACGGTGGTCCTCCCACCCGTGAGCGTGTTCATCACCTTCTTCTTCACGCTCGCATCGTCCTCCACGAAAGTGAACAGGCTCTCGGGCACAGAGGAGGACATCTTGCCGCCCTGGAGGCCAGGCATGAAGATGTGGTAGGTGGAGGATGGGGTATAGAAGGCGCACCCGCCCATGGCCCGCTCGATCCGCCGCACCTCCTCCGCCACCCGCCCGTACGGCACCCCCTTCACGTCGATGTGCCCCTCGTACCGTTTCGAGCCGGGGAACGCCAGGTGGACCATCCCCACCGCCTCTTCCGGCGCGTTCTTGGACCGGACGCTGACGTGGTCCCCCCGGTCCTCCACGGTAAACATTCGGAGCTTGTGGGCGATTCCCCTGGTCAGCCGGAGGTGGGGATCCTGGTCCACACCCACGGGGACCACCGTCGGGGCAGGGCCCGAATCCACCTGGGGGAAGAGGATGTCGGCGACCTGTGTGATCACCGAGACAGGGTGGGCGAGGGTGGTTTCGGCCCCAAAGCCGTAGATGGCGGTGAGCTCGGAGAAGTTCACCTTCGTCGCCGCCTCGAAGGCCAGGTCCTGGAGCGGGCTGTTCCGGCTCTGGTAATAGGAGACCCCCCGGTACCCCAGGGCACAGAGGCAGCGGAGGTACTCCTCCCCGAACTTCCGGCAGTCCTCCCACGAGGTCCCCCGGACGGCGTGGGCCTCCCGGTCCGCGATGGCGATGTAGCCCTTCCCGCCGACCTGCGTGTGCCAGACCACCTCCTTCATCACCATCAGGTGCCCCAGGTGGGGGTGACCCGAGGGCATGAAGCCGGTGATCACGTAGAAGGGGGTGTGCTCCCGGATGGCCTTCGCGATGATCCCGTAGTCCCGGTGCCCCTTCACGATCCCCCGGGTGAAGAACGCCGGGGGGTTCGGGATACCGGGGAGCACCGTCTCGATGGGCTCGATGCCGAACTCGGCAAAGAGGGCCGCGTAGTCCACCTCCTGCGCCGCGCCCCACGGGCTGACCCCGGCCGACTGGTTCCCCGCGTTCACAGCTTGATTCTCCCGAACTCGATGTAGCGGATGCCTTTCTCCTGTACGCACCCAAACAACATCTTCTTTTTGACACTGTGCGCGAGCCGCACGGACCGTGCAATGGCACTCATGGGGAGCCGCACGCCTGGCGGGAGGGCATGGACGAGCAGTTCCGAGTGGGTCCTGTCGCCGATATAGACCCGGAAGTGGTGCCCGAACTTGTAGCCGGTCCGGGGGATGTAGCCCCGCTTCCGCAGGTCCGAGTACACCAGTGCCTTCTCACGGATCTCGCTGTCGGTGGCAGCGGCCCTTTCCAGGAGGGCGGCAGCCGTGAGGGGACCCCCCGTATCCGGCACCGCGAGAATCCCCTCCCCGGCCAGGTGGGCTGCCTCTGCCGGGGAAAGGAGGAGGCGCTGTTCATCCAGCCGGGTACCGTACCACTGCTGCGCCAGGGTATCTGCCCCCCTCCCCCTTACCAGCACCGTGGCTCCCAGCAGTTCCCCCTCGGCCAGCACCGGCTCCTCCGCTCTCTCCATCTCCGGGAGCACCGAGGCCTTCACGCCGTAATAGGTGAGTTCATCCTCGTCGTCCACCACTGCGAGGACGTACTCCTTGCGCATGTGGGATGTGGTGGCCACCTCGGCCCCGGCAGCCTCGAAATCAACGGGATCCCGCTCCGAGAGGACCCGTACCAGGTATCGGGTCTTCCCGGACCCCGGGCGGTCCCCCCGTCGGAAGACACGGAAGTCCTGCGGGCCTGGCTGCACCGCGTAGCCCCTTTCCCTCAGGTCCCGGTACACCAGGTAGGAGCGGAGGAACTGGCCTGTGCCCGAGAACCGGGCCAGGAGCCGGTCAAAGTCCCATCCCTCCACCCGGATCTTCTGCCGGTGGACCAGGTAGAGTGCCTCCACGGGGACCAGCCGGAGGCCGCCCGCCTCCACCCTGCCGTAGCCGCCCTGCTGGTGGAGGGGCAGGGCATCGGGGCCCAGCCTGACCGCGTTCCCGTCGAGCGTCGCGTTCACTGGAGAAAGGGTATGTCGGGGAGGTTATTTATACCCCCGCGCCGCCCCTCGGGAGATTTCAGGGACATGGTTCGGGAGGGGGCTCTGCCCCCTCCCACCGCCCACCCCCGATGAGGATGATCCTGCCAAGATGGTTTCATTAACCCATGGATCACCGGCGCCCGGATGCCGGCGGGGGGTGCCCACGCGGCGGGGGAGGAGCCTCAGCGGAGCCCCCGAGAGCGTCCCGGTAGTACACGATGACTACGACTGGCGGTTACCCTGCAATCACCATGCAATGCCACCGCGTCTTACGCCGCGAGTTCCCGGACCTTCGCGAGGTTGCCCCGGTCGTCGCGGCGCTCGTCCACCGGCGTCTCGCAGATCAGGGGCAGGTCCCGGAAGACCGGGTGGTGAAGGAAGGTGCGGAAGCCCTCCTCGCCGATGGATCCCATGCCGATGTGCTCGTGCCGGTCCAGGTGCCCCCCCAGTTCGCCCCGGGCATCGTTCAGGTGCACGACCCTGAGGAGGGAGAGGCCCACCACGTCGTTGAAATGGTCCAGGGTCTCTCCCAGTGCCTCCGGTGTGCGGAGGTCGTAGCCGGCAGAGAAGGTATGGCAGGTGTCATAACAGATCCCCACCCGTTTCCGCTCGTCTATCCCGTCAAGGATCGCCCGGAGGTCCTCGAAAGTGCCCCCCACCGAGTTCTTCTCGTCGGCGGTGGTCTCCAGGAGGAGCATCACTGTCCCCGGGGCGTCGCCCAGGACCCGGTTCACCGCACCGGTCACCTGCCGGTATCCTGCCTGCTTCCCTTCCCCCTTGTGATGCCCCAGGTGGGTGACCAGGTACGGGACCCCGAGCTGGTCGCACCGCCGGAGCTCGGCGGTGAGGGTGGCCACCGACTTCCCGTAGTTCTCCCCGACAGGCGCCGCCAGGTTCGGGAGGTAGGGCATGTGGTCCACCACCGGGCCCAGCCGGGTGGCACCCAGGCTGTTCCGGAACTCCTTCACGACGGAAGCAGCCAGGTCGCTGAATTTCCATCCCCTCGGGTTCCGTGAGAAGATCTGGTAAGTATCGCAGCCGGCGTCAAGGGCCCTCGATACCGAAAGGGCGATGGAACCTGCGATGGAGATATGGACTCCCACCTTCACCATCCGGATCAATCCTCTGAGGTGTTTCCGCGGGGATCGGTGAAAAAGATGCCCGGGACCCACAAGGTGCCCGGGACCCACAAGGTGCCCGGAATCCAAAAGATGCCCGGGCGTTCACCAGATACCCGGGGCATCCAAACAATGCCCCGGTACCCGAATGCTTATCGCCCGTGCAGGGGAGAGCTTTTTCATGACCGGGGCGGGCGGGGAGACGGCGGGGACAGGCGTTACGGAAGACCGTTCCCCACCCCCGCTCCGCGGGATCTTCCTCTCGTTCCTCCGGCTGGGTGCCACCGCCTATGGCGGCCCTGCCATGGTCCCGCAGATCC
>JAJRDC010000242.1 GCA_028678635.1 Methanomicrobiales archaeon | reverse complement strand
AGCTCTCCCCGGCAGAGAGGGAACTCCTCGTGGAGATCAAGCAGCGGCTCTTCGAGACCCTGGAGGTGAATACCAAGGACCTCACCGACGAAGCGGCCAAAAAGGCCATCCGGGGCGCCGTTGATATCATCCTCCAGGACTACGGAATAGCCCTTTCGCCCGCTGGACGGGAGAAGATACTGTACAACATCGAGAAGGAGTTCCTGGGTGAGGGCCTGGTGGACCCCATCATGCACGACAAGTACATCGAAGATATCTCCTGTGATGGCAAGAACATCCCCATCTTCGTGTACCATACGAGCTACGAGAACACAAAGACCAACCTCATGTACCGGAACGAGGAGGAACTGGATTCCTTTGTCACGAAGATGGCGCAGCGGGCAGGAAAGCACATCTCCATTGCCGAGCCCATCCTGGACGCCACCATGCCGGACGGTTCCCGTATCCAGATGACCCTGGGGGACGAGGTGACGGCCCACGGCTCCACCTTCACCATCCGGAAGTTCCGGGAGGAGCCCATCACGCCCACCGACCTGATCGAGTGGTCCACCTTCTCGCCGCTCTCCATCGCGTATCTCTGGCTTGCCGTGGAGAGCGGGAAGTCGGCGATCTTTGCCGGCGGGACTGCATCGGGGAAAACCACGTCCTTGAACGCCATCTCGCTCTTCATCCCCCCGATGGCCAAGATCGTCTCTCTCGAGGATACCCGGGAACTGAAGCTCCCCCACCCCAACTGGATCGCCTCGGTCACCCGGGAATCCTTTGACACGGCAGGCAAAGGTCAGATCGACATGTACGAGCTCCTGCGGGCCGCGCTGCGGCAGCGGCCGGAGTACCTGGTGGTGGGCGAGGTCCGTGGCAAGGAGGCCCTCACCCTCTTCCAGGCCATGTCCACCGGCCACGTCACCTATTCCACGCTGCATGCCGACTCGGTGGCGAGCGTGGTCCACCGTATCGAGAACCCGCCCATGGACGTGCCCCGCAACATGCTCTCGGCTCTGAATTTAGTCTGTGTCCAGGTCCAGGCCAGGATTGGGGGCCAGAGGATCCGGCGCTCCAAGCAGATCATCGAGATCCTGGATATTGACCCGAGGACCAACGAGCTGATCACGAACGAGGTCTTCCGGTGGATGCCTTCCACCGACGAGATCCGGTACTCGGGGAAGTCCTACATCCTGGAGGAGATCATGGAGGAACGGGGCTGGAGCGAGTCCCGGATGAAGGAGGAACTGAAACGGCGGCAGGAGCTCCTGGAATGGATGCGGCTCAAGATGATCCGGCACTACAAGGATGTCTCAAAGATGCTCATCTCCTACTTCCGGGACCCCGAGGCGGTCATTGAGATCGTCCGCAAGGACCTGTATACGAAGGGCGAGGCCTCATGAACAGTTACCACCGGTTCTGCTTCAGGCTCCTGGGGGAGCGGGCCAAGAAACGGAGGGAGGAGTTTCTCGAGCTTCGCAACAACCTCCTCCGGGCCCGGATCAACACCCCGTTCGAGGCCTACCTGGCCACGGCATGGGTCACCTCTCTTCTCGGAGGATTCCTGGGAGCGGCGGTCCTGGGCCTCCTCAGTTACCTGCTCCGGATCCCCGAGATGATCGAGTACAAGGGAACCCTTCCGGAGTTCCTGTACGGCATGTCGGATTACCGGCTGGTGGCAGGCACCGTGATCACCTTCATCCTGGCCCTCCTCGTCTTCGGCGGGATCATCTACCTGATTTTCATGGTATGGCCCAGCATCAGGGCCGGGGAACGGCGGCGGAATATCGATGCCACGCTCCCCTATGCCATCAACTACGTCACCGCCATGTCCACGGCCGGGATCACCCCGGCAGAGGTCTTCAGCCTCCTCGGGGAGAGCCCCATCTACGGGGAAAGCTCGGTGGAAGCGCGGTCCATCACCCGGGAGGTCCGCGTCTTTGGGAAGGACCTCATCGACGCCATCCGGGTCGTCTCCACCATCACCCCCAGCGAGCGGATGAAGGAGTTTTTGCAGGGGGCGGTGGCCAGCATCTCTGCCGGGTCCAACCTGACCGAGTACTTCCGGAACAAGGCCCAGCAGTACACCCTGGAGAACCGGCAGTCGCAGAAGCTCTTCCTGGAGACCCTGGGGCTCATCGCCGAATCCTACGTGACTGCGCTCGTGGCAGGGACACTCTTTCTCATCATCCTTCAGTCCATCATGTCCATTATCAGCGGGGAATCCAACCCTTTCCTTCTCTACATCGTCATCTACCTGATCGTGCCTTTCGGCAGCATCATGTTCATTGTCCTGATCTCCTCCATGACCCCGGAGCAGTAACATGAGCCTGAGTGAGACCTTCAATAATTTCCTGAACCGCAAGAGCTACCGGCGTGACAACGTCCCGGAGATGGTGCTCTCCGACTTTGAACGGGACGAGGCCCATATCCTGGAGAAGATCTCCTACCAGCGGAAGATCCGGGAGGGCTTCGGGAGGTTTCTGAAGCATCCCTACCAGTTCATCCGTGAACATCCCACGAATGTCCTGTTCGTCTCTGTCCCGGCGGCGGTCCTGGTGTTCATGATCGGGATCGGGTTCATTCTCACGACCTACAGCCTGGCATCCATCTTCAAGGACACCCTGATCGATGACGTGATGGTGTTCGCGGTGCTTATCGCCATCGTACCCCTGGCCATCCTCGACTTCATGGAATCAAAACGGGTCAACAGCCTGGAGGAGGCCCTCCCCAACTTCTTCCGTGATGTGGCCGGGATGAACGACAGCGGGATGACGCTCCCCAATGCCATCAACAACGTGGCCAGCGGCCAGTACGGAGCCCTCACGCCCTACATCCGCAGGCTGAACGCCGAGATGTCCTGGTCGGTCCCCTTTGTGGAGGCCCTGCTCCGGTTCGGAAAGAGGGTGGGGACACCCCTGGCCCAGCGGGCGGTGGACCTGATCTCCAAGGCATCCAAGGCAGGGGGCGATGTCTCTGAAGTGCTCAGGGCAGCGGCCAATGACTCCTACGAGTTCTTCAACCTGAAGCAGGAGCGGAAGAACAACATGATCATCTACATGGTGATCGTGATCATCTCGTTCCTGGTCTTCCTCTTTGTCATCGCCATCCTCTGTTCCACTTTCCTCACCACGATGGCCGAGGCAGGGGCCAAGGCATCGCAGGCAGGTGCCGCGGCGGCCGGGTTCATGGGTGCCGTGGATATCAACTTCTACAAGCGGATCTTCTCCCACGCGGCCATGATCCAGGCGTTCTTCTCAGGCCTCGTGGCAGGGCAGATGGGGGAGGGGAGCGCCATCGCCGGCCTCAAGTACTCGGCCATCATGCTCACCATCGCCTGGGTCACCTTCCGGTTCTTCATCTGATTCCGTGGAACGGTGGCAGGGGAACACGCCGCTCCCCTCTTTTTCCGGCAGGGTCAGGGAAAGGCAGGCTGCCGGGTGTCTCACGGGTACGTGCCGTGAGGGGGATACGGGGGGAGGAAATGGTCTCGAGAAAAAGGTGTGTTCAGGAGATATTGTCCAGCTTGTAGCCTTTCTGGGCCAGCAGATCCTTGACCCGCTCCAGGTGGTTCCCCTGGAGTTCGATGGTGGAGCCCTTGACGGTGCCGCCGCAGGCGAGTTTTCCTTTCAGGAATTTGGTCAGTTCATTGAGGTCGATATCCACGGGATCAAGACCGTCAATGATGGTGACTTCCTTTCCATATCGCCGTTTGTTGATCTTGACCGTGATCCGCTGTTGTTCCTTGGCAACTTCTTCACAGATGCAGAGTTCCTTTGGCAGTCCGCACGTTGGACAGATCCCACCATTCATTACTTCTAGTGTTCAATGCTCAATAGTTATTAATTGGATGGTCTCCCCGTCGGCCGTTGCAGGGCCCCTCTGCCGATCATCACCCCGCGATCGCGGGCGTTGTCAGTCATCCACCTTGCAGACATCGCAGCCGTGGGAGAGGACCTGTTCCGGCTTGGATCCGTACCGGTACACGGTGATACCCTTGCATCCCAGGCTCCTGGCCAGGGTGTAGATCCGCTGGATGTCCCCGGGCGCTGCCTCCTCAGGGAGGTTCACCGTCTTGGACACCGCGTTGTCCACGTGTTTCTGCACCTCTGCCTGCATCCTGACATGGAACTCGGGCGAGATCTCGGGGGCGATCCGGAAGAGTTCTTTCAGGTGATCCGGGATGGGAAGCTCCTGCGCAGAGCCCGTCTTCCGGACCCGGTCCATGAAATCGGTACCATGGGGATTCGCCGAGATGGCCTGGAGGAAGAGGGGGCTCGTCACCTCAATCTCCGTCCCCGCCATCTTCCTGACGTAGGAGAGGGCGAAGTGAGGCTCGATCCCCGATGAAGTTCCGGCGATCAGGTGGAGGGAGCCCGTGGGTGCGACGGTGGTCACCGTGGCGTTGCGCATCGCCCCCCGGTAGATGGAACGGTCGATGGCAGGAAACGATCCCTTTTCCTCCCCCAGTTCCGCGGACCGGGCATGCCCCTCCTCCTGGATGATCGCCATCACCCGGCCGGCGAACGTGAGGGACTCCCCCGATTCGTAGGGGATACCAAGGAGGATCAGGGCATCGGCGAGACCCATCATGCCAAGCCCTATCTTCCGGGTGAGCAGGGTCCGGGTCGTGATGTCAGGGATCGGGAACCGGTTCACGTCGATAACTCCGTCCAGGAACTCCACGGCCGTCCGGCAGGTTTCCCGGAGGAGCGCCTCGTCCAGGTCATCCTTCCGGATGCACCCGGCCAGGTTCACCGAGCCCAGGTTGCAGCTCTCGTAAGGATACAGGGGCTGCTCCCCGCAGGGATTGGTGGCCTCCAGGGGACCCAGGCCGGGGGTGGGGTTCCGCCGGTTGATCTCGTCGAAAAAGAGCATGCCGGGATCGCCTGTCGCCCAGGCCTCCCCCGCCACCTGCTCCCAGAAGTCCCGCGGGTCCACGGACCCCCAGACACTCCCGTCCCGCGGGTTCACCAGGGGGAAGGGCTTTCCGCCTTCAAGGGCCCTGAAATACTCCCCGTCAAAGCCGATCGAGATGTTGAAGTTCCTGAGGCCGCCGCCATGCTTGCTCCGGATGAAGGACATGATGTCGGGGTGGCTCGCGGCAAGGACGCCCATGTTGGCGCCCCTCCTCCTTCCCCCCTGCTTCACCGCGTCAGTGGCCCGGTCAAAGACCTGCATGAAGGAGACCGGCCCGCTGGCCACCCCACCGGTACCGCTCACCACGTCACCTTCGGGCCGGATCCGGGAGAAGGAGAACCCGGTCCCGCCCCCGCTCTTGTGGATCTGCGCCATCTGGGCGAGGGCAGTGAAGATCCCGTCAATGGAGTCCGGCACGGGAAGGACGAAGCAGGCTGAGAGCTGACCGACCGAAGTCCCCGCGTTCATCAGGGTGGGGGTGTTGGGGAGGAAGATCAGGTCCTCCATCATCCGCCGGAAGGCGTCCTCCCTCCGGGTGTCCACGGCATGGGCCACCCGGAAGAAGAGGCCGGCCGGGGTCTCGCCGGGGAGGAGGTAGCGCCGGGCCAGCAGGGTCTCGGCCGTGGGCGTGAGCTGCATACGCAGGTATGATACCCGCCCCCTTTATAAAAATCCCTCCCCATATTACAGAGTACCGATGTCGGTGATGATCCTCGGCACGGCATCCCATGCAGGGAAGAGTACCGTGGTTGCCGCCCTCTGCAGGGCCCTGAGCCGGCGGGGCATCCCTGTCGCACCCTTCAAGTCCCAGAACATGTCCCTCAACTCCTACGTGACGGGTGACGGAGCCGAGATCGGGATCGCCCAGGCAGTCCAGTCCTTTGCCGCGGGCCTTTCGCCCCGGGCCGACATGAACCCCATCCTCCTGAAGCCGAAGGGGGAGGGTCTCTCGCAGGTCGTTCTCCTGGGGAGGCCCTACCGGGACATGCCCATCGCCGAGTACTACCGGGAATCGGACCGGCTCCTGGAGGTCGCGCTGGAAGCGTACCGGAGGCTGGAGGGGGAGTTCGGAAACATCGTGGTCGAAGGGGCCGGCGGGGCCGCGGAGCTGAATCTCTACGACCGGGACATTGCCAACGTCAGGCTCGCGGAGGCGCTCCGGCTGCCCATCATACTTGTCGGGGACATCGAGCGTGGCGGCATCTTTGCCCAGCTGTACGGTACCCTCCGACTGCTCCCGGAGGACCTCCGGCCCCTCGTCAGGGGGCTGATCGTGAACAAGTTCCGGGGAGATCCGGCGTTGTTCGCCAGCGGAATCACGGAGCTGGAGCGGATCTGCGGTGTACCGGTACTGGGTGTTCTCCCCCACGCGAGCATCGCCCTCCCCAGCGAGGACTCCCTCTCCCTGGGGGACAAGAGTCCCCGCATGGGCCCCGTCCGGATCGCCATCATCCGTCTCCCCCACCTCTCCAACTTCACGGACTTCGAGGCCCTGGAACGGAGGGTGCCCGTGGAGTACGTGGTGCCAGGGGCTTCCCTCCGGGGATTTGACTGCATCATCCTGCCCGGCACCAAGAACACGGTGGAGGACCTGGAGGTGCTCCGCACCAGGGGAGACCTGGACCGTATCCGAAAGGCCCGGGAGCGTGGCATCCCGGTCATCGGCATCTGCGGCGGGTACCAGATGCTGGGGAAGGAGATTATTGACGAGGGGATCGAATCGGGGCGCCCGGGCGTTCATTCGGGCATCGGCCTCCTGGACTGTGTGACCCGGTTCCGCACCTACGGCAAGACCACCGTCCAGGTGCGGCGGACCGCACGGCCGGTCGGGCCCATCCTCGCGGCGATGGGGACCGTGATCGGCTACGAGATCCACATGGGGACCACGGAGCGGGGGGAGGACGGCGAGGCATTCGATGCCGACGGGACCGTTTCCGCCGACGGGCTGGTCATCGGCACCTACCTGCACGGGCTCTTCCAGAACGAATCGGCCATCCGCGCCCTGGTGGGGTTCCTGTACCGGCAGAAGGGGCTGGAGCCGCAACCGGCCCCCGAGGAGGCAGCCACCAGCACCGGCAGTACGGCGGACCCCTATGAAGCCCTCGCCGACCTCTTCGAGGCCCACATCGACATGGCGAAGATCCTGCCCCTCTTCACCGGGAAGATGACAAAGAAGTAAGGTCTGGATAGGCCCACGGTCTCCATGTCTGTACCGCTGCGGTTGAATCCAATGTTCTGATTTCGGTATTCCACATCATGTTAGTTTTACTGGGACGCTCCTGGGGGGCTCCGCCACCCGCCGCGACCCCATGTGGTCACCTCTCATTGAAGAATATCGGTGGTATGTCACAGGAGAATGCTACCGGGACGCTCTCGGGGGCTCCGCCCCCGCCGCGACCCCATATGGTCACCTCTCATCGAAGAATATCGGTGGTATGTACAGGAGAGTGCTACCGGGACGCTCTCGGGGGCTCCGCCCCCGCCGCGTGGGCACCCCCCGGTTGATTGGGATTGAAGAATTTCCAGGCTCACACCGCTTAGGCAGGACTATCCTCATCGGGAAGGGGCCGGGAGGGGCTGGCTCCCTCCCACAGCATGCGACAATAACCTCCCCCTGTTCAGCAGAAACACACCGATGGAAAAAAAGAATGGTGACAGGTCACCGCATCAGCTGATGATGCTCATGATGGAGCGAAACCCCTCGCTCCCGTCATCGTCGCACTGGACCGCCTCGACCTTCGAGAGATCCACCTTCTGTACCACCCTGCTCCGGAGGCAGTAGGCCCTTGCAGGGGAGGTGATCCATTCCCCCTTCACCCGCATCGCCTTTGAATGGGCACAGAACCGGCAGTAGTCCAGGG
>JAJRDC010000318.1 GCA_028678635.1 Methanomicrobiales archaeon | reverse complement strand
GCTCCCATTCATCCCATTCGGCGAAGTGGACCGGCACCTTCTCGTAGGGATACCAGACCCCGCAGCCGGAACAGCGAATCTCGACGTGGCGCCGTTTCTGTGCCATGAAGGAGGGATGCCGTGCGCGGGGATAAGGGTTGCGTTGCGATGGGGGAAGGCCAGGATCACCTGCCGGGGGATTTCCGGTCCTTTTTTTCCCCGGTTGGCTTTTTCCTGGCCGGCTTCTTCTCCTTCTTCTTCGTGGACTTGGGGGCAGCGGCTTTCTTATCCGGAAGGGCTGCCTGTGCTTTCCCGGAGATCCCCGGTTTTTCCTCTTCTGGTGTGACCAATGTTTTCGGGACTGGCATCGCAGGTGGTTCAGATGGTGCCGCTGAAGCCGGAGTTACTTCCCTCGGTGCAGGGGGTTCCGACTCCTTCAGGCCCGGGGAGATGGCCTCCTCCCGGGTCACAGGTTCTGGCTTCCTGGGGACAGGGTATTCCGAAGAGGAGATCACCGGATCCATTGCTGATAGAGATTTTGGTCTAGCAACAGCGGGAACGTCTGGTCCCGCTGCCGCCACCGTCCTGAGATCCCGTATTGCCCTTGCCACAAGTTCCTCCATGGACAGTTGTGGTATCTCCGGAGTGACCGGCTCTGCTGCAACCGGAGATGCCGTATGCTCCGTTACCGGGACTGGCGGTTCTCCTGGCAGGGAGCGTACGGGTTCCCGAGGGAGTAGCAGGACTGAATCCTCCTTCCTGAGGTACCGGAGCCGCCGGGAGCCGGGATGGCGGCTCCACCACGGGACCTCCGGTTCCACCCCGGGCGCGGGTACTGCCGATACACCGGCAGGTTCTCCGGCAGAGACAGGCCCTATTTCTCTCATGACCCGGGATGGCTCCTCTCCGCTCCCTGCATGGACCGGTGCCACATGAACCGGCGTGCCGGGCTCCCCTGGGAAAGGGGTGATCAGTGCCGGAGCCGGGAGATCCGGTGCCACGGGAACCGAAGATGCCGGTTCGGCCGTTCCCAGGGATTCCTGCACCACTGCATCCGCCATGGCCGGAGTCTCCCTGAGCCGGGGATGGAATGAGATCACCAGGTGGACGGATTCCTGGCGGTCATCCAGGTCCACCGCCACCACCTGGCATTCCCTGCCCGCGGCCCGCACCACCAGGGACGCGAGAAGGCTGCAGACCGTGCACGGGGAGAGGAGGCACACATCCTCTCCGCCGGCCTTTGCCGCCCGGCAGCCGGGGTAGAGAGCGAATCCATAGAGGTCCACCCGGATCTCATCCGCTCCGGCGGTGGTCACCACCCGGTCGGCGACCTCCAGGATCTCCCCGGCCACCTCCTCGATGATCTGGGGGATCCGCCCGGGATCGGCCGGGACCCTGAGATGGAACCGGCTCTCCAGTTCCCTGAAGAGCGGGAGACTCGCGGGAGGGAGGATGATCCCTGTCCTCCCCCAATGGCTGGCAGGCGGGGCCCCGGCCTCCCGGGACAGGGGGGATCCCTGGGGAAGCGCATGGAACTGCCCCACCCCCCCGTCCAGTTCCCCGTACCGGATGAAGACAGGAGGATCCCGGCAGCCTGCCCGGGAGAGGAGCGTGGCCGTGTTTGCCTGGTGCTGGACGTCCAGGAACGAAAAGACCGCAGGGTCGGGTGTCAGGCCACGGGTAAAGGTGAGCATCAGGACTCCGGTGAGGAAAAGGCCCAGCGAGGAGACAATCAGCAAAGAAGCGATCGTCTGGCCGATCCCGAGGAAGGCCAGGATGAGGAAGAGCATGGCCCCGAGGATCAGCACGAGGCCGGCTCTCTGGTACGGGTCGTTCTCCTCAGGCATGGGATCTGCTCACTCAGTTCTTTTCGGTTGTCATATAAATCCTGCAGAAACACCCTTCCGCTGATCCCGGGGAGCGTGCACCTGTTCCTTTCATGTCATCCACCGTTGTCGGGGATCAGTCCAGCAGCGAGAGCGCGTGCAGGCCCACGATCAGCATGAAGACGACCAGGCCCACGACAATGACAACGGAGAGCGGGAGAATGTGGCGCGGCCTCACGTCCCGCGGCGAGAGGAGGAGCACCGCCACGATGACCCAGAGGATCCAGAGGGAGAAGAAGAGCTCCAGGTTATAGGCACCCGTCCCTGCCATGGCGGCGACCATCCCCACAACGAGAAGAGCGGAGGTGATGGCCAGCCATTCCCGGGACTTCACCTGGTATCCGCTCCCGCTCCGCGGAGGGAGACACCGGTCCGGGTCATTTCATCCTCTGGATGATGTGGTAGGCACTGGTCTGCTGCCGGTTCTGGATATCGAAGAGGATGCCGAAGAGGACGAACTGCATCCCGATCATGAAAAGCATCAGGGAGAGGATGCCGTGGATGAAGAACTCACTTCCGGGAACAACTAATTTCTGCCACACCGCGTAGACCATGCTGATCATCCCCGTCAGGGCAAGGAAAAAGCCGGTGATGTAGAAGATGATCAGGGGATGGAAATTCAGGACAAAGTACTTCATCCACAGGCGCCAGATGAAGGTCTTCAGGAGGAGCCAGGAGACCTTCATGATGTAGAACCCGTACCGGATCTTGGATTTCTCCTTGCCGTACCGGGCAGGGATGATGACATCCATGATGTTTGCGCCCAGCACGTTCATCTTTGCCAGCATGTCGTTCAGGTACCCGTACCTTGGATAGATGTCATCCAGGTCGAGCCGGCTCAGGGTCTGCCGGGAGATCGCGGTGTACCCGTTCTGGGGATCGATCATGTCGTAGTAACCGCAGGACATCTTCGTCAGGTAGGTGAGGAGCGAGTTCCCGAAGGCCCGCCAGGCGGGCATCCCCTTCCTGAGGGTGGTATGGACCAGGCGGTTCCCCTTCGTGTAATCCGCCTTCTTCCAGACAATCGGATCCAGGAGGTGGGGGAGGTACCGGGGATCCATCTGGTTGTCCCCGGCCATGACGGCCACCACGTCAACCCCGTCCTGGAGGGCTTTCTTGTAGCCGGTGGCAATGGCTGCCCCCACCCCCCGGTTCTCCTCGTGGTGAAGGTACACAAACCTCCCCGCACCATTCATGGAGAGGATCTTCTGCGCTGTCCCGTCGGTGGAGGCGTCGTCCACCACGTAGACCTTGTCGACGTAGGATGGAATGGACGTGAGGGTATCCTCGATGAGTCCCTCTTCGTTGTAGGCAGGGATCACCACACCGATAGAATGCTGGGAGTACATGATCACTCCTACTCCGACGTGAACCGGCAGGGGGAAAACCGGTAGTTGCACCACACCGTCCCGACGTAAACCCCATCCTTCAATCTACACAGGAGATATTTATATCTTTTTATACTCTGCAATTATAAAAACCAAAACAGAATTAATTTACTTTTCCCAAAGAATTCAACAGTTCTTTTGTAGGAACGATGCAGAAAAATGCGGGTTTGGAGTTCTGTTTAACGGCCACATCTCTGTCAATGGAGTCCGCAACCTTGAAATATATCCCCTTTCTTCCGTCGGAAAACACGTTGTCCTCCGGGGAACATCCCATAAGCTCATTACATCCCGGCGGAAACGTGTCTCTAGTTCCTATGGGCCGCCGTCGTGCTCCGCTCTTTTCCTCTCGATTGAGGAGAAAACTCCAGTTTTTCGGCATCCTCCTCCTCATCTCCCTCGCCATCCTGGGGCTTGTCCGGTCCTATACCATCCTCCACCCCCTTGATCTCCGGTTCGGGTCCAACAGCTCGCTGGGGATCACCCTCGAACCGCTCGCAAACCTGTCAGTCCCGGCAGGCGAGATCGTGCAGTTCACGGTCACCGGCACGGACGCACGGGGTGAATCCCTGCGGTACCATGCAAGTCCCCTCCCCCTGGGTGCGCAGATGAACGAGGTCACCGGGACATTCCGCTGGATGCCGGTCGCCAACCAGTCCGGGACCCACTGGATCACGTTCTCTGCAACGGACGGCCAATCCACCGCAGAGGAGCTGGTCTCCATCTCTGTCATCCACCGGAACCGCCCGCCGGTGCTTGATCCCGTAGGCGATCTGAAGGTCCTCGCCGGGCAGCGGGTGGAGGTGGCCGTGCACGGGAGCGATCCCGACGGCGATCCCCTGATCTACAGCCTGGGCACCCTCTATCCGGGGGCCAGCTTTGACAACCGGACCGGTGTCCTGGTCTGGCAGGTCCCCGCTGACCTGTACGGAACCGGGATGCTGGCGGTGACCGCCTGGGACGGGTGGGATTCCGCACAGGAGATCATCTCCATCACCATCCTCCGGCCTGATAGGGTGGGGATGCCCAGGGAACGTCCGCTCCAGGAACTCCTGGGATACCTTCCCGAGGAGGAACTGGCGGCCACCCTCCGGGATCCCTCCCGCCAGATCCATGTGGTCTCTCCATCGGCCGGCCCCGAGCTGCAGGACCGGATCAACGGTGCATCCCCCGGTGACATCATCCTCGTGTACCCGGGCACGTACTTCGGCGGCCTCACGGTGGACCGCAGCCTGGTCCTGCTGGGACTGGACACCCCTGTTCTTGATGCCCGCGGGAGCGGGAGCGTGCTCTCCCTCACCGCCGGGGATACCACGGTCGCAGGGTTCACCCTGCTCCATTCTGGAAACGGGACGTACGACGGCGGTGTGAAGATCAGCTCCAGCGGGAACCGGATCGAGAAGAACGTCATCAGCGGCCACCGGTACGGGGTCTACCTCCTCCCGCTCTCTGACGGAAACGTGATCCGCAACAACACGATCACCAACAGCAGCGGGGAGGGGATCCATGGCGAGAATCTCCGGGACAAGACGGTCATTGACTCCAACCTGATCCTGAACCACGCGGGTGACGGTATCCACATCGAGTATTCCCGGAACGTGAGCCTCCGGAACAACACGGTGGCCTACAACGGGAGAAACGGCGTCACCCTCAATTACTCCCTCGAGACCCGCCTCGCAGGGAACCGGGTGGAGAGCAACCGGGAGGATGGCGTCTCCATCTTCTCCGGGCTCCGGGATATCATCAGGGGGAACACCTTCTCCCTGAACGGGAACAACGGCCTCTCCCTCATGCACTCCCAGGATCCCGACCTGCTGGGTATCCAGATCGAGGAGTATACCCCCAGCGAGTTCCTGAACCGGGTCAGCAACAACACCTGCGCAGGCAACGGGAGGGCAGGGATCACCCTCCGCGAGGTCTCTGCCATCGTGAGCGGGAATGACCTCCGGTTCAACGGGTACGGGATCTGGGTCCTGGCCTCGGCGGCGCGTATCACTGACAATCACGCGTCCCGGAACCACGTGGGGATCCTGCTCACCAGCACCGAGAGTAATGCCCTGTGGTGGAACGAGGCCCTTGGGAATGAATATGGCTTCTGGCTGGAGGGACGATCCCGGTACAACGTCCTCAGCACCAACAATGCCAGCCTGAACCGGCAGTATGGATATCTCCTGGGGCCGGATACGGAGGACAATGTCCTGCGGGAAAACCTTGGGGCAGAAAACAGCATCGCCTGCATCGCTGATGAAGGAAAGAACCAGGTGGTGGTCACCAGGGACTGCAGGACCGGGGAAGTGATCCCCTCGTGAATGCGGGGGATACGTTACCGCTGCCCCGACGGGACGTACCGACGGTAATACAAACGGGCAGGTTTTTCCACAGGGGAGTCCACCCTTCACACAGGATGAAGGGGAAGAGGGGATCACAGCGGGACCGCAGGGCCGGCGCTGCCGGATACATGGTTCTCTTCCTACTCGGAGCGGTTATCGCGTGTGCCTGCATGGGCACCCCTCCACACCCCCCCCAGGGGAACGTGACCACGGCCACCCCGACTGTATCCCCCGAACCCAGCTGGTCTCCCCGCCCCCCCGGCCATCCCCGTCTCTACTTCACGGCAGCGGAAGGGGCTCTCCTGCAGGAAAAGGTGGCCACTGAGCCGTACCGTACCTGGTTTATGGGCGTGCAGCAGCTGGCCCGGGAAACGCCGTTCCCGGATGGTTCCTCGCTCACCCAGCAGGACCTGGGAAACGGGGCCAGGGCGCTGCGCGCAAATGCCTTCGTGTACGCGCTCAGCGGC
>JAJRDC010000028.1 GCA_028678635.1 Methanomicrobiales archaeon | reverse complement strand
ACTTCCATATCTTCGGGTTTTTAAACGCGTTCCTGGCCAACCTGGACGACGGGTCCCCGGGCATGGACGACTGGTTCCGGCGGATGGGGGAGCCGGTCTCTGTCCCCCAGGCAACCCTCGTGATCCGGCGGGGGGGAAAACCGGATATCGTGATGACGGTGCCCAACCTCCACCCGGGCCCCGTCGGGGATGCCGGCGGCGGCACCCTCCCCCACGTCCTCCACGGATCCTTCGACGGGGAGGTGCTCGTCCCCCACGGCTGCGCCACCCATGACTTCAACCCGGTGGCGGCCGGGGAGATCCGCCGGGTCGTGGAGACGGTGCAGCGCTCGCTCCGCGGTCTCGTGATCCGGCCGGGTGCGGGGCCGTCCGCCCGGCTCGTACAGGGTTCGGTCTCCCTGCTGGCCCAGCGGTTCGGGGACACGCTGCTTGCCGTGGGCACCCGCGCCCCGGAGAGCACCGAGGACCTGGATCCCTCCATGGCCCTGATACTCATGGCCGAGGCGAGGGGGCCCTTCCGGCACCTGGTGTTCATCGATGCCCACAACAGCATGACCGAGGTGTCGGGGGGCATCGACTACGGGACCGCGATTGCGACCGAGTACGTGGACGGGTTCCGGAAGGTGGTGTCCGCTCAGGCGGCCGTTCCTCTCACCCCCTTCCGGGCCGGCGTCGCCCATGTACCCGTCCCCTTCGGGAGAAGAGAGGGGTTCGGGGAGCTGGGCATCCAGGCCCTGGTGATCGAGAACGGCGGCCAGGAGACTGCGTACGTGCTCATGGACGGGAACAACATCGTCCGGGGAGGCCGGGAAATCTTCCGCAATGCCGCTCTGGAACTCGTGGACGATGCCGAGATCATGACCACCGACACCCACGTGGTGAACACCATCACGGGGAACAACCCCGTCGGCCTGGCGGTCCCGCCCCCCGAGATCGTCCCCTATGTCCGGAAAGCCCTGGAGGAAGCCCGGTCAGACCTGGCACCGGCAGAGGCAGGGGCGGTCACCGCCTGCTGCCGGGGGATCACGGTCTTCGGTTCCCACCGCATCGCTCAGATTGCGGCAGCGATCACCACCACCCTCACGTTCCTCGCGCCCCTCGGGATCGCGCTGATCTTCTTCACGCTCCTCCTCTCGTTCCTCACGTGGGTGCTCGTGACGTGAGGAGCGGCGGAACCCTCACCGTAACAGTGGGAGGGAACCTGCGGTGAAGGGGAAATGCTTCAAGGAGAGAGAACCGGGTCCTTAAACCGCATGGGGAATCGCTGACCCGGTTCCACGGGGAGGTATCTGCCGGTACACCACTTGAACTTATCGCACGCCGATAATTTCCGAGAAATCAATGATTTTTCATTGATTTTACCGGAGCACCAGGTTTATGGGAGATGAACGGGGTCGTCACGGGCTGCCCGCCAATCCCAAAAGAATCGCAGGGAGGGGGAAGGACCGGAGAGGAAGGATTATCTTCAGGAGAGGGGGCCTGTGGAACTCTCCTGAACCTGCCGTCCCCTTCCGGTGGGGGACGGGGGGCAGGGGAGGTGCCCGAGGGGCTCACCGCCGGGCCAGCCAGACCGCCAGTACCGCGAGGGCCCCGAGGGCAGCCGTGGCGATTCCGCCTGCCGCGGGCGATGGCGCGGCCGTCGGGCTCCCCGTGGGGGGCGGAAAAGTCACCAGGGGTGGCGTTGTCACCGTCGTGGTGGCGCCCGGCGGGGTGGTATCAGGCGTATAGGTGCTGATGGCGAGGGCCTTGGTTTTCTCACCGCCGATGCTGCACTCGGCCTTCACCTCGATGATCCCGGTCACATCGGCAGGGATCGGGTAGGCATAGGTGAACGTATCCGGTGAAGGCTGGCTGGAGTATTCCGATTTCGAGAAGACGTTGTCGCTCTGCCGGATCGTCACTTCCCTGACGTAGTGGGTGGCGGGGTCAGCCACCGGGTGGGTGATGGTCACCGAGAGGATCCGCGTGGCCGCATTGAAGTTCACGTCGATGTCTGACGGGGCATGGGCGAGGGCCCCCTGGGTGGCCGCGAGAATCAGACACAGGACCAGGCAGCCCCACCGGATCACCGGCAGGGTGCGGGATGGGAGAACCGTTCGCATGCAGATCATCTCCTGATATCGTCCCGGCCCCTCAGGGACCGGGATCCCGGGAGATACATTCCATCCAACGGTGATAAAGGTGGTGCACGTTTCGGGGGGGACGGGGATTCAGGCCGTAGAAGGGAGGAGATTTATCGGCCGCGGGAGAGAGTACTCTATCCGCGCGAGGGTAGGCAAGCCTGGCCAACACCGCCGGACTTAAGATCCGGTTCCGCAGGGATCCGTGGGTTCGAATCCCACCCCTCGCATGGTAGGAACGATGATTCCCACACAAGGGAACTCTATGCCGTGACGGGAGATCCCGTCAATATTTTTATATTGGATCAACCTGCTCTTGACGTATATGAGAAGGCGAGAATGCGCAATGATTGGCATTTTTCTCGTATCGATACTGATCATTGGCTGTACCACACCCTTCGGAACAGGCAACTCGAACCGGCAAACCCCGGTTCCCTCCATCCCCGTACCGACCACCGCAATGCCTCCTGACCCCGAAGAGAGCCTCAGGGAATATTTCTACGCGTTTAATTTTGTGGATGATGATGCGTTATCCAGGCTTCTCGCTAAAGAGGTCATTGACACGAAGGGAAGAGCTGCGATCCACAATACCGCTTCTGCATCGGCCGCCAGGAACTATATCTCATTCACGGATTATACGATTCTCTCAAAAA